>DASZUZ010000122.1:0-15298 GCA_035547415.1 Bryobacteraceae bacterium
ACCGCCCTTCTGTGGATCCTGATCCGGGTCGTGGGTTTCCACCAGCGGTGTGTAATGCGAATCCCATGTCGCCATAAACCCGTGTCCGCGTTCTTCCACCCAGCCCCTGAAATCCGCCGCCGTGATCCGGTTCGGCCATGCGAAGACCGGACTTGAGGGATCGATCAGCGTAACAGGAGCGTTCTCGTCGACGACTTTCTGCGGGTTCGACCCGAGGCTGAACGGATAGGGTCCATAGTTGTTATCGAAGCCCTGCAGATTGTACTGAACGATGACAACTCCGCCATTCCTCACATAGTCGAGCAGACGCCCGTTCGCCGCCTTGAGATCGCCGCGCACCGCGTAGGCTCTCACGCCCAGGATAATCGCGTCGTAGCTTTGCAGGTCGCCGTGGGTCAGATCGCTCCCGGCGAGGATTCTCACGTTCTGCCCCAGATTGGTGAGCGCCTGCGGAACGTCGTCCCCGGTGCCTGGGAGGAAGCCGATGTGCAGGCCCGGCGCCGTCTTCACGTCCACGCCTACGGCGCGATATGTCGCCGGCTTGTATAGCGGGTAGGGCCGAACGCCGGGATATCCGGTCATCCGGTAACCCTCTGTGTACGAATGGCCCTTGTATTCGGCAACCGCCGTTATCGTATAGGGTTCGGGCTTCACCGCACCCGGCTGGATGGAGAACGCGACAGTCTGGTCTTCACCGTCGCGCGCGAAGGAGAACTTCGCGTCGGCCGGTTTCGAGCGCCATCCGGCGGGCAGTTGCAGTCGGATCGTTCCCTGTGCCGGACCTTTGACATTGCTGTGAACGGTGGCGGTGAAGGCGAAATCACTCGAACCGATGGGCACGGCGCCCGCGGAAGGCGAGATACTGACGGAAATCGCCGGAGCGACCAGCAGCGGGTTTTGCAGCGTGCCGATGCCCGGTACGCGCTCGTTCGTCTGCACGTATTGAGCTACGCCGAAGGTGACGCCCTGATATTCGAATCGAGCGTGCGCCGCGAGCGGATATGGAGCCAGCGGGAGACCGCGATAACGGTCGTCGGAAATGTCGTAATACGGCTGTTCCTCGTCAGGACGCGAAAAATACGGACGAGTCAGCGCGGCGTCCGCCGGTACGGTCACGGAAAAGGGCCATTTCTCTTCCTTGCCCGGTCCGACCTCGCGCTTTGCCTGGCTCTCCGCGTGGATACTCCAGTTCTTTCCGTCCGATGCGGTGAGTCCGACATCCTCGACTTTCAGAGGCTCGGCGTTCTGGTTATAGACTCGGGCTTCCACACGAAACGCTTGGTCCGGGACAGCGATCGTAAAAGTAGGCGCAGGACCGCCGCGTCCGCCCGGCCCGGCTGCAGGCGCTGCCACCGCAGCCTGCAAGGAGATGTTGAAGGCGGTCGCCAATGCCTTTTCGAACTGCTGTTCCTTTGCGGTCAGTTCGAAGATCACGTCGCTCCTGCCCGGTTCCGGGAGACTGGACGTTCGAACCTGTTCGATAAGGGTTCGGGTGGCTTTCAGGCCCCGCGCGAGGAACGGCGCGACGGCGGCCGGCTTCTCCACGGAATACTGCCGGACCGCGTTGTCCACGTCACCCGCAATCTCCGCGAGTCCCTTCCGCAGAAACCCGGTGTCACCATTCGCCAGCGTCGCGATGCCCGCCAGGCTCACGTCGATGCCGTCGAAGAACGAGTTCTCCCGCTCCGACGCCGGCACGCGCGAGCCATAGCGATGATAGGGGCTGTTCTGCGGAGCAGGCGGGGGAGTCAAGCCGCCGCCGTTCTGTGTTTTCTGCAGGCCCAGGCCTTCCCGCGCAATCTGCAGGAACGTGAGACCCGATGCCGGCGAAGGCAACCCCTCGGGAACTTCAAGCGTTGTCGCCGGCGCCTTGTCCGACCACTTCTGGTTCACATAATCGAAAAAGCGAGGCGGCACATACTTGTCGATGGCGTAGCGGCACATACTTGTCGATGGCGTAATCGTAAATGCCTTTGTCCGTGGCTTCGAAGAACGGAGTGTGCGCGTAGACTTTCAGTGGCGACCACGAGCGCAGCCCCTCCCGAATCTGTTCCGGAAAGCGATTGGGGTCGCCCGCCGCGACGTAAACCTCCTGCGCCGTCTCGCCGGCGACCTGATGCTGCCCGTGTCCATCGGTTGCTGCGCCTACGAAGACGGACGCAACCACCAGCGGCCGTACCATCCGGACGATGCGCACCGCGTCTCCCAGAACGCGTTCATGATTCCATTTCCCGAGCGCTTCTTCGCGGGTTTTCGAGAAGCCGTAGTCGATCACGCGGGTGAAATACTGATCGACGCCCATGTACCGATCCGCGGCGAGCAGTTCCTGAGTGCGGATCAGCCCGAGCGCGTCATTCAGCTCCGGTGACATGACGTTCTGCCCGCCTTCGCCGCGATTGAGCGTGAGCAGGGCAACGCGAGCGCCGATTCCGCGGGTTTCATACGCGAGCATCCCGCCGTCTTCGTCATCCGGATGCGCCGTGACCATCAGGAGGCTGGCGCGGGTCCCGAGAGCGCGCAGGCATCGCATCATTCCCGCCGCTCCGCGATCGGGGGCGATCTCGAGCGCATCGGGCGACGGTTGCTGCGCCGCAATCAGGCAAACTACGGCGATACAACAGAAAATTGCGAGAAATCGAAACGGGTTCGTTTTGAAAAGGCGCATCACGGCTCGCCTGGAAGACATTCTAAGCGCCGCTTCGAGAGATAAGGAAGCGGAAACCTAATGAGCGCCGGGCTCAATACCCATGCGCCGCGCTTCCTGATGGGCCGCCGTACGGATCGCCGCAAGCGGATTCGGCGCGATCTTCCACTTCCGCTGCCGGATCGCTTCCGCCACAGCCGGAGCGAGTTCTTCCGGCATATTGACTACGGTGCGCACAAATCCGAGGAACTCCGGAGAATCCTGAGGCAACTCGCTGGCGGCTTCAATTTCCACATATCCCGCGGGCCGCGTCTGACTGCGAACCGGCTGATAATTTCGATCGGGAGGAACCGTCGGACCGCGGCGGCTGCCAAAACGTTCGGATCGTTCGCGCGATGTGAGTTTTCGTTTCATGCCATTTGCGGTTTGGTCGTATCGATTGCCGCGATATTTGCCGCTCCCAGCAGCATCAATGCCCCGGCTGTCCCGAATGCCGCTACGGGCGAGACCGATGTCCATAGCGTACCAACCAGAGCACTTGCAATCAAATCACCCATTCCGTTGACGGCGCCAAGAGTTCCGTAAACCGTTCCACGCATCCCGGGGCTGGTGAGGTCCGGAGGTATTGCGCCCTCCAGCGTGTCCTGCGCCGCCGCGAAGATGCCGGCGATCGCGAACACGATCGCCAGCATCGGGAAGGTCGAGCTTCCGCTGACGAACAGGTATGCTGTGAGCCCCGCGGTCAACGCGCCGCAGGCGTATCCGGCCGCGAGCAGAGGCGTTTTGGGCATCCGGTCCGACAGCCAGCCAATCGGATACGAACCCGCCGCATAGACGACATTCCGAACCACGTACAGGCCCGCTGCGAGTTGCGCCGCGCGCACAGGACCGTGCGCTGCCCGAAGAAGGGTCGCGGCGGCAAGCGTCAGGAGCGTCGGTGAGTAATCGCCGCTGCCGAAGAGGCCAACGCCCACGAGAAAGCGCCGGAATCGCGATGGTAACCGGCGGAGCGCCGCGCTCAGACGGGCTCCGGGTTTCGCCTGTCGCTTTGTCTCGCGGACGATCAGGGCAAACATGATCGGCGCCGCGAGCCCGGGAATCAGCGAGAACAGGAAGATCATCCGGAAGGGGTAATCCGGCGCCGTCCTGGGCAGGACCGAGAGCAACGCAATCCCGGCGAGCGGACCGATGATTGCGCCGACAGTATCGCCCGCGCGATGAAATCCAAAAGCCCGGCCCCGAAACTGCGGATCGACCGATTCCGACAACATGGCGTCCCGCAATGAGCCGCGGATGCCTTTGCCAAACCAGCTCACGATTCGCCCGAGCAGGATCGGAATCCAGGAATAGGCGAGGGTGAAGATCGAGAGTCCCGTGCCCGTGAAAAAGTACCCGAGCACAACCATCCGCTTGCGATGGCCGATCTTGTCCGAATACCAGCCGGAGAAGAGTTTGAGGAAGCTCGAGAACGCATCGGACGCGCCCTCAATCCATCCCAGCGCCGCCGCCGCAACGTGGATAATGGGCAGAAATCCGGGCAGGACCGCCAATACCATTTCGTAACAGGCGTCCGAGAGCAGACTCGTGATCGTCATGCCCCAGATGTTGCGATTGAGCCATCGTGTCACCGAAGCCATGATCCCACGCAAACGCGGAGCGTTTTGGTCCGCATTCTCTGATACAATCAATTTGCAACTCACTTGCCGTTATGCTCCAGATCTTCGTAATCACTCTGCGGGAAGGCGTTGAAGCCGCCCTTGTGATTGCCATTGCGGTGGCGTACCTCAAAAAGACCGGGCGCATCGCGCTCCTTCCAACGGTCTATCGGGCGCTCGCAACTGCTGTCATTGCATGCATTGGCTGCGCCTGGCTATTCCAGAAGATCGGGCTGAGCAGCGATTCTTACGAAGGCTACACGCTGCTGGCCAGCGCCGTTTTCGTGCTCAGCATGGTGATCTGGATGAACCGCCACGGCAAGAAGATGAAGGGCGAGATTGAAACCAAGTTGCAGGTGGACGCGGAGAAAGGGCGTGGCTCCTGGGGCGTCTTTATCTTCGTCTTTCTGATGATTTTCCGCGAAGGCGTCGAAACGGTTCTGCTGCTTTGGGCGGTACGGCTCGATACATCCGGTGTCCTCGCGTGGCTGGGAGCGCTGCTGGGCATCGGCCTGGCCGTTCTGTTCGGCGTCAGCTTCGTCCGCGGAACGATCCGCGTGAATCTGCGGCAGTTCTTTCAGATGACGACCGTCATCCTGATGGTGGTCGTTGCCCAACTCGCCATCACGGGATTGCACGAGCTTTCGGAAAGCGGGGTTCTGCCTTCCAGTCCGACCGAAATGGCCGTCATCGGGCCGGTCGTCAAGAACGACGTATTCTTCTTCATCACGATCCTCGCGCTGGCTGCGGCCATGATGCTGCTCGAATGGCGTAAACGGCGCGCGCCAAAGACCGACGGACTCGAAGGCGCGGCGCTGCGAAAAGCGCGCTGGTCGGCGCAACGCGAGCGGATGTGGATGACGGCATCCTGTGTCGCTTCGTGCCTGTTCATCCTGCTGATCACGGCCGAGTTCATCTACGCACGCGAAGCCACGGCGCTTTCCGCCGCCACGCCAGTGACGTTTGAGAACGGCGCGGTTCGCATTCCGGTTTCTTCCGTCAGCGACGGCAATCTGCATCGGTTTCTCATCGACGATCAGGGCGTTCACGTCCGCTTCATCGTTATCCAGAAGCCCGATCACTCCCTGGCCGTGGCGTTCGATGCCTGCCAGATCTGCGGGACGCAGGGCTATTACCAGAAAGGCCCGGAAGTGATCTGCAAGAACTGCGCGTCGGACATCGTCATCTCGACCATCGGCACGCCAGGCGGATGTAATCCTGTTCCGTTGAAATCCCATGTGGAGGGCGAGACGCTTGTGATCGACGAATCGGCTCTCGACGGGGGAGTGCAGGTTTTCCGAAAGGGCTGATTCCGATGCTGGTTCGCTTCGTGAGGGATTCGATCCGCCGCGCGCCGCGCCGAAAGGCGCTGATTATCGCGGCGATCGCCATGGGGTCCGCCGTTGCGACTTCCATGCTCGGCGTGATGTTGTCGATCGGCGACAAGGTCAACCGCGAGTTGCGGCAGGCGGGCGCGAATATCGTTGTTACTTCCCGGGCGGCATCCCTCACGGGCGGGATTGGAAATCTGACCACGAAAGCGGCAGGTTCCGCGAATTACATCGCCGAGGCCGAAGTTCCGAAGATCAAATCCATCTTCTGGGGTCTGAATATTACGGGTTTCGCGCCTTCCCTGTCTGCCCAGGATGGCTCTACTCCCGTGACCGGCGTCTGGTTTGCGCACTCGTTCCGCGGACCTGACGGAAACCCGCAGACCACCGGCATTCGCGACGTCAATCCCGCCTGGGGTGTGCAGGGGCAATGGGCGAACGACGGGCAGGAAGAGTGCATGATCGGGGAAGGCGCGGCCCGGCGGCACGGGTGGAAGGCGGGCAGCGTGGTCTCGGTGCTCGGCGCGCCATTTACCGTGACCGGCGTCATTTCGGCCGGGGACGAAACGGACGATCGCATCCTTCTGCCGCTCGCGCGCCTGCAGGAACTGACACACCGCCCGGGTCTGGTGGACCGCATCGATGTCGCGGCGCTGACGAAGCCCGAAGACGACTTCGCGCGCCGCGATCCGAAGACCATGACAACAGCCGAATTCGAGCGCTGGAACTGCACGAATTACGTGGTTTCCATCGCGCACGAAATTGAAGAAGCCATTCCGGGAACGCAGGCGCGTCCCGTTCGCCGCGTGGCGGATTCCGAAGGCCGCGTGCTGGACCGCGTGAGCGGGCTGATGGGCCTCATTACGCTGGCGGCGCTCCTCTCCGCCGGGCTGACGGTCTGGAGCCTCACCGCGACGACGATGATGGAGCGGCGCGGTGAGATCGCGATCATGCAGGCGATCGGCGGCTCACGCTGGCTGGTGGCTTCCATCCTGGGCATTGAAGTCGCTTTGATCGGTATAGCTGGCGGCGTGCTGGGCGCCCTGGCTGGCGTCTGGCTTGCGCGATTCGTCGGCCAATCCGTCTTCCATGACGCCGTGGAGGTTTCGCCCGTTCTGCCTTTCGTCATCGTGCTCGCGGCAACCGTGGTGGCGCTGGCGGGAGCGGCGCAACCGCTGCGCCGGACGCTGCGGCTGGAGCCCGCCGTCATCCTCCGCGAGGGCGTCTGATGTTTCTGAAATTCATCCTTCGCGCGCTGCGCTATCGAAAACAAAGGCTGCTGCTGGCGTTCGCCGCGCTATCCGTCGCGGCGACGCTGGCCACGGTCCTGTTCGGCATCTACGGTGTGATCGAGCGGCGACTGCGGGATGAATTCCGGGCGTATGGCGCCAATATCGCGGTCGGTCCCGGGAGCGGTCACACCGTTCCCATCGCCATGGCGGAAGCGGCGGAGAAGCTGGGCGCGGAAGCGGCTCCTTTTCTCGTTACCGCGGGTGAGGTTGGCGACCACCCGGTCGCGGTGGCCGGCTTTGTACCTGCAAAGGCTGCGCCGATGACGCAGTTCTGGCACGTGCGGGGTACGCGCGACATCCGCGCCGGGGAATGCCTTGCCGGCGAACTGATCGCAAGCCGGTTGCATTTCACGGTGGGATCGACCGTGGCGCTCTCCGGATCTCCCTGCACGGTGAGGGGAATTGTCTCGACGGGGGGAGCGGAAGATCAGGAACTGCTCGTTCCGCTCGAAACGGCGCAGGCGCTCGCCGGACTTCACGACGTCGCCAGCGTCATCGAGATTCGCGCGCCCGGAGAACGCGTCGAACAGGTACGCTCGTCCCTGGCCCGGGAATTTCCCGCGGCGGACGTGCGCACCGTCCGGTCAGTTGCGGGAACCGAATCCAACGTTGTGCTGAAGATCCGCGCGGCGCTGTTCCTGCTGACGCTCCTGATTCTGTCCATCACCACGCTTTGCGTGAGCAGCAACTTCACGGAAATGGTGATCGAGCGCGGAAAAGAGATCGGCATCATGAAGGCGCTGGGCGCCGCCGAACGCCGGATCGCGGCGTTCTTCGTGTCGGAGTCAGCGGCTCTGGCGCTGCTTGCGACCGTAGTCGGTTACACAGCCGGAGTCTTTGTCGCCGCGGCGATCGGCGCGCAGATCTTCGGCGGCGCTTTCCATCCCGAAGCCAGCTGGATGGTGCTGGTCATCGTGGCAGCGGTTATGCTGGGCGTTGCCGCGGTGGCGACCGCCATTGCCGCATCGCGGATCTGGACCATCCAGCCGGCGGTCATACTGAGAGGCGAATAGGATTTCATGACCCCGTTCATCCAACTGGTCGACGTCACGAAGGTCTACAGCGAAGGCGCGTCCGCCGTGAACGCTCTCGACGGCATCAATCTCGAGACGAAGCGAGGCGAGTGGATTGCCATTATGGGTCCATCCGGTTCCGGCAAGACCACGCTCCTGAACCTGATCGGCTGCCTCGATCAGGCGACGCGCGGCTCGGTGCTGATCGACGGCGTGGATACCTCGAAACTGCGGCGGGGAGAACTGGCGCGCTTCCGCAGCGAGACGGTGGGGTTCATTTTTCAGCAGTTCCATCTGGTGCCTCATCTGACCGCGCTCGAGAACGTGATGCTGGCGCAATACTTCCACAGCATGACGGACGAAACCGAAGCACTGTCGGCTCTGAAGCAGGTGGGGATGGAGCAGCGCGCGACGCATTTGCCATCGCAGCTTTCCGGAGGGGAGCAGCAGCGCGTTGCGATCGCCCGCGCCCTGGTGAACGATCCCAAAATCATCCTTGCCGACGAACCGACGGGTAACCTGGACGCCGAGAATCAGCGCATTGTCTTTCAGATCCTGAACGAACTCCACGCGCAGGGCCGCACCATCGTGATGGTGACGCACGACGAGAATGCGGGCAAGCTCGCGGACCGGCGCCTGAATCTGGACCACGGCCGGATTAAAGCCAATCTTGTGTTCTCGGCGGAGGAGAATCAGGATTTTGACGAGGTCCTCGAACACCTCTGGATGCGCGGTGAAACCAAAGGCCACATGGAATCGCACCATTTCACGGCCGTGCAGTGGAAGAAGCTCATCACGACGATGGAGCAGATCGGCCTCGTTTCCGTCGAAAACGGGGAGGAGCAGTTCACGCCGGCGGGAGAGACGCGCGCCCGGGACGTCATCCGCCGCCACCGGCTCGCCGAACGGCTGTTCATGGACGTTCTTTCCATCCGGGACGAGGATGAAATCGAATCGAGCGCCTGCAAATTCGAGCATATCCTGAGTCCCGAAGTGACGGATCGAATGTGCACTCTCCTGGGGCATCCGCAGGCCTGCCCGCATGGCAGCCCGATTCCGCGCGGGGAATGCTGCGCGGAAAATCGGGTCCTCGATGCGTCCGATGTCGCAAGCGTCCTGAGCGGCATGAAACGCATCTGATAGTCTCAGAAATTAAACCTCTCATGCACAACGTTGTGATCATTGGTTCCGGCTGCGCCGGGAACACGGCGGCGGTTTACGCCGCGCGCGCCGGTCTCAAGCCGCTGGTTATCAAGGGCCGCGAAGCGGGCGGACAGCTTTCTCTCACCACGGAAGTCGAGAATTTTCCGGGATTTCCGGAAGGAATCAACGGCCCCGATCTGGTCGAGAACATCAAAAAACAGGCTGAGCGCTTCGGCGCGATCTATCTGGAAGGCGAAGTGGTGGAAGCTGACCTCTCGAAGCGGCCTTTCCGGCTCAGCGTCGAAGGAGAGTGGATTGAGACCCGCACCCTGATCGTTGCTTCCGGCGCGAAGGCAAGGTGGCTCGATCTGCCCACGGAACAGCGGCTGATCGGGCACGGCGTGAGTTCCTGCGCGACCTGCGACGGATTTTTCTATCGCGACAAGCAGATCATGGTAGTGGGCGGCGGCGATTCCGCGATGGAAGAAGCGAACTTCCTGACGCGCTTCGGGCGCAATGTCGCGCTGGTTCACCGGCGCGACGCATTCCGCGCTTCGAAGATCATGCTGGAGCGGGCCCGTTCAAATCCGAAGATCGAGTTCATCCTCAATACCGCCGTGGAGGAGGTCTATGACATCCACAAGAACATCGTCACCGGCGTGAAACTCAGGAACGTCGTCACCGGCGCGACGTGGGAGCGGGACGTGGATGGACTGTTCGTCGCCATCGGGCACATCCCCAACACGCAGGTTTTCCGGGGGCAACTCGATCTCGATCCCGACGGTTATCTGCTGTCACACGGCGGCGCGCGGACCAATATCCCCGGCGTCTTCCATGCGGGCGACGTGCAGGACCGGGTTTACCGGCAGGCAATTACCGCCGCGGGCGCGGGTTGCATGGCGGCAATTGAAGCGGAACGAATGCTTGAAGCGGAGGGACACTAACGATGCTTGAACGACTGACGCCTCCTGGCGTACCGACCCCACGGGGACCCTACTCACCTGCCGTGCGCGCCGGCGATTTCATCTTCGTCGCGGGACAGGTGCCGGTCGACCCGGCTCCCGACAAGATGTCGAATGGCGACATCCAGCATGAGACGAGGCTCGCGCTGAACAACATCAAGCGCATCCTCGAAGGCGCCGGAGCGTCGATGGCGGACGTGGTTCGCGTCGGCGTCTACATGGCGGACGGATCGGAGTTCGCGAAGATGAACGAGGTGTACGCGGAGTTTTTCGGCGAGCACAAGCCGGCGCGCACGACGATCGTTTGTAAGTTCGCGGCGGACATCAAGGTCGAAATCGACTGCGTCGCCTACAGCCCGAAATAGCTGGCCGATCAGGCTTCTGATAACGTGAAATTGTGACTTCGCAGGAAATCCTTTCTTTCATCACGGAAATCGGCATCGTACCGGTCGTCCGCACGACGAGCGCCGAGTCGGCGATCAAATCGATCGAAGCGATTTACAAGGGCGGTGTGCGCGCGGCGGAAGTCACGATGACGGTCCCCGGCGCGATCAAAGCTCTCGAAAAACTGGCGGATCAGTTTGGCGACAAGCTCATGCTGGGCGCCGGAACGGTGCTGGATCCGGAGACGGCTCGCGCGTGCATGCTTGCGGGAGCACAGTTCTTCGTGACTCCGACGCTGAAGCTCGCGACCATCGAGATGGCGAAGCGGTATTCGAAGGTCATCTGCCCGGGCGCGATGACGCCGACTGAGGTTCTGACGGCGTGGGAAGCCGGCGCCGACGTAGTCAAGGTGTTCCCCGCGAACGCCGTTGGTGGACCTAAGTACATCAAGGCGCTCAAGGGACCTCTGCCGCACGTCCAGATGATTCCGACGGGCGGCGTCAACCTGGAAACGGCGGGCGAATTCCTGAAGGCGGGCGCATCGGCTGTCGCGGTGGGCGGCGAACTGGTGGACGCGAAGCTGATCAAAGAAGGCCGTTATGAGGAGATGGAAGCGCGGGCGCGCCAGTATCTCCAGGTCATCGCGCATGCTCGCTCCGAAATGAAAGCCGCGGCGGCGTAATGGCCGATCAGCAGGTTCGGCACAACGAGGCGGCGCACCGGTTTGAAGCCGGCGCGCCGCCACACCTGGCGCGACTGGATTACCGGCTCAAAGGCGAGTCCGTCGACATGATCCACACCGAAGTTCCGGACGAGTACCAGGGTCAGGGACTTGCCGGCGAACTTGCTTCTGCTGCATTGACGTGGGCGCGGGAATCAGGACGTAAGGTCGTCGCCAGTTGCCCGTACGTGAAGAGCTATATCAAAAAACACCCGGAGTTCGCGGACCTGCTGTAGCGTGTTTACGGCAGCATCTCTCGAACGGCGATGGTGTCCGGCTCATCTCCCAGCCGGATACTTTCACTTCCCGCCAGAATATCTACCTCGAGAAATCTCCCGTCACGCGGGTTGCGATGCACAATCAACCGGCGAGCGTTAACGTCCAGCACCCAATATTCGGGAACGCCTGCGCGAGCATAGAGATCTCGCTTCACCGTCGCGTCATACTGCACCGTAGTGTCAGAGATTTCGATCGCGAGCCGTAATTCGTCGCCGCGCGGGTGACGGTGGCGGTAATCGGCCCTGACCTCCGACAGAACGGCCAGATCGGGTTCAGGCAGACTCCATTCGCGATCGGGGGAGTTTAGCTCGACCGGTAATTGAATCAGAATTCGCTCGGGGCCGAACGCCTTCACGAGCCGTGCGAGAAGCAGTCGAATCGCGCACGCGTGCGGCGGTTTCTGCCCCATTTTGTCGATCAGGTCTCCCTCGATCAGTTCGAAACGCTGGCCTTCAAAAAAGCCTGCTCGGGCCAGTCGCTCTACCTCGCCGCGCGTGAATCGCTTGCGGGGCGGCGGGCCCCCCGCGGTTGGCGTCTCCAGGATGCCGGCCTGCATAGCGTCATTGTAATTCAGATACGCAACGTCACCACCGCTATACCTCCTCTCCAAAAAGGAGATATTGGCGCCAGCGCGTGAAATCGCTAAGCTATCCGATTCTGCCGCCGGTTTTGCGGAATCGCAGTCTGCATGGAGCCCGCGGACTCCATTAAATGCAGAACCCCGCTTGCGAAGAGCGGGGTCTGCAAATCTACCGGAGTAGAAAGGGGGAACTGCTTATGGTTCTTCCGATGCTGTTCCTGTTCCTGATGTTACTCAGGAAACGACGGACGAAGCTGAATCTTGAAATCGAGCTCTAGCCAAATCCGGGGAGGGTGGCAGACGCGAACTGCTGCCCTCCACAGCATCAATATACACCAGATTTGCCTGGTTGTGCTCCCGATCTTACGCCAGCCCTCGGCTCGCGCAGTTTCCGCCCTCGATCATCACCGGCGCTGGCTTTCCAGAATGCCCGGTTCATATCCCTGACAAAAAAGGAGATATTGGCGCCAGCGCGTAAAATCGCTAAGATAGCCGATTCTGCTGCCGGTTTTGCGGAATCGCAGTTTGCATGGAGCCCGCGGACTCCATTAAATGCAAAACCCCGCTGTTTGGAGCGGGGTCTGCAAATCTACCGGAGTAGAAAGGGTAACTGCTTATGGTTCTTCCAATGCTGTTCCTGATGTTACTCAGGAAACGGCGGACGAAGCTGAAGCTCGAAATCGAGCTCTAGCCAAATCCGAGGAGGGTGGCAGGTGCGAACTGCTGCCCTCCACAGCATCAATATAACACCGGATTCGCCAGCCCGTGCTCTGAAAATACCGCACGCCCTCGGGCGGAACGGTTAGCGTTTGCTCAGAACCGCAGTTTCAGCGCGAACTGAAGGATTCTCGGGTCGAAGGCGGCCTGAACCTTTCCGAACGTGGAGGCATTCAGCGCAGTGTTCATCGTCGTGTAAGACGTCACGCTTCCGGCTGGTGAGATTGCGCCCACAAAGTCGGTGTGGTTCAGGATATTGAAAGCCTCCGCGCGTGCTTCCAGCTGGAGCCGCTCGGTCATACGGAAAATCCGGCTCAGAGAAGTATCGAAGAAGAATCCCCCCGGACCGCGCAGTGCGTTCCGGCCGAGATTGCCATAAGTCCCGATCGCGTTCGGAGTAAAGCTCGCAGCGTTCAGCCAGAGCAGGCCGTGTTTCAGATACGGGTCCGTGCCGTTGTAATTCGGCCGGTCGTTGTTCAGGCCGGTACGCGAGTTGTCCGTGCCCGTAGTAACGTTCAGCGGCGATCCGCTGACAGCCCGGATGAGCGGAGCGATCTGCCAGTTGCCCAGAAGCCGCCCGGCCCAGAGCCCGTGCGGAGTTGGACTTTGCGCCACGATTGACGTGTTGAAGTTGTGCCGGATATCGAAGATGCAGGCGGCCCGGTCGGCGGTTCGATTAAATAACTGCGAGTTGGTGGACGTGGCGAGCGCCGCGCCGAAATCGAAGTCCGACACGCACGAAGAATAGGTGTAATTCGACAGCAGCGTGAAGCGATTGGCGAAGCGATGCTGCAGTGACAGCAAGAGGCCGTTATAGTGGGCCACGGCGCCGTCATCGGCCGTATCGATGCTCGCGTAACTCTTCCCGAGCGCCGGGTTGGCCTGATAGAGAATTCTGCGCTGATTGGTATTGCCGATCGTGGAGCACGGCCCGGCAGCGGTCAGGCCGTACTGCCCCGCGGCGCAGTTACCCGGAACGTAGATCGCGGGATTAATCTCTCCCGCGATCCAGAGGTGCGTCGTCTTGTTCCCGAGGTAACTGACCGAAGCCACCCAACTGTTCAGGAACTGCCTCTGATACGTGGCATTCCACTGGGCAACATAGGTCGGTTTGGGATTAATCGGCATGTTGATGTACACGCCCGCGTTGGGGAAAAGATATCTTCCGTTTGTCGGAAACGGATTGCCGCCGGCGAATCCCAGATATGGGTCGCTGAATCCTCCCCCGGGGTTCGGAATGTCGAGGTTTGTGCCCCATGGCGGGTTCGTGGTTTCGCGCTCGTTGAACCAGGTTTCGACCGAATCGTAGAGAATCGCGCCGCCGAAGCGCAGCGTGTCGCGCCCGTCGCCATGGGGATTGATCACCACGCCCAAGCGGGGGCCGAAGTTCGGCAGATGGCCATTCCAGAGAGCCCGTGGAATACCGGGATCGCCGACGAAGAACAATCCGGCCGGCGCATCGGGAACGACCGTGCTTCTCTGGCCCGCCAGAAACGCTGCGGTGCTGAAGGAGTTGCCGCGCTTGTATTTGTCCGGATCGGCGAACGTCGGCTCCCAGCGAAGACCGAAATTCAGCGTGAGGCGTTTGTTCACGCGGAAGCTGTCCTGGACATAAAAGCTCATGATCCATTGCCGCAGGTCGTCAGGCGTGGCATTGGTCTGCATGAAATCGTTCGGAGCGCCGATCATGAAGTCCGCGAGACCGAGGTTGGTACGGGAACCGTTGAAACTGAAGTTGCCGTTCTCATTGAAACCCGAGATCGTATTGTTCTGAGTACGGATCAGGTTGAATCCGAACGCGATCTCGTGCCGCCCGCGGATCAGATCGACGTCATCGGCGACCTGGTAGCTGGTGTCATTGAAGTGGCCGGGCGCGCAGGTGCCGCAAAACGTACTGAAACCGCCAGTAATCGAGAGCAGCAGGAAATTCGGAACCGCGCTGTAGATATTGACGCCAAGCTGCGTCGGGTTGATCGGGGTATTCGTGGGTCCACGGTCGTCCCGGATGCGCGAGAACGTGATATGAAAGGAATTGACCGTACCTGGTCCGAATACATAGGTATCCCCGATGGTTGCCGATTGAGAACGCTCGAAATTGCCGGGCTGCGTGGTCGTGAGAACATTCTTGCCGTCAAAAACCGGCGGATTCTGAAAGCCTACCGTAAAGTAGCGGCCGAACAAACGATGTTTGTCGTTGCGAACCCAATCGATCTTGCCGATGATCTGGTCTTCATCGCCCGTAGTGGGAATTCCATACACGACCTGGCCGCAGGGATCGGTGGTAGGCGGAAGGTAGTTGTTCACAATCTTCAGGGCCACCGGGTTCAGCCGTGAGACCGGAATCTGATTTCCCGCGAACGGCGCGTTCCCGTTGACGGGATCCACGAGTTGTATCGGTTTGCCGCTGGACTGGCAAGCTGCGGACGTCAGGCTGCTGAAGTCGCCGTTCAGCGACGCCTGATTCGGAATGTGCGTGATCAGATTGGGCGGGTTCGAGCGGTTGCGCGTTCCCTGATAACCCCCGAAGAAGAAGAGCTTGTCTTTGATGATGCGGCCTCCGAGCACCCCGCCGAACTG
>DASZUZ010000123.1:0-3857 GCA_035547415.1 Bryobacteraceae bacterium
ATATGGCACGTCAATCGACATCCCCTCACCGAGCGGCGGATTGACGAATCCGTACGCGGGATATCCGGGAGGCAGCCCGTTCCCGGCAGCCTACGCCATTTCGAAGGACATCGCATTCCCGACGAATGGCGTTTACGTCAACATGCCGCTGGATACGCGGCCGACGTATATGGGTCAGTGGAACGTCAGCTACCAGCGGCAGATTACGCCCAACTGGCTCGCGTCGGCGACTTATCTTGGTAATAAGACCACTCATATCTGGGTGGGCGAGGAGACCAATCCCGCGGTTTACATTCCGGGTAAATCGACCACCGGCAATACGAACCAGCGGCGGCTGCTTTATCTCCAGAACCCGACAGCGGCGGCGGCGTACTCGAGCATCGTTCAGTCCGATCAGGGCGGCAACGGCCGTTACAACGGCATGCTGCTTTCGCTGCAGCACCGATTCGCCAATAACTATACGATTCTTGCGAATTACACGTGGTCGCATTGCACGAGCGAGGTCGACTTTACGGGCGAACTGGCGGGGTCGCAGTACCAGATTCCGGGGAATCGCGCCGCGAATAAAGGAGACTGCAACTTCGATTACCGCCATGTGGCCAATCTGTCTCTGATCGCGCAGAGCAAGGGCTGGGGCGATAGCTGGCTCAACAAAGCAACGCGGAACTGGCAGCTTGCGCCGATCGTGCAGGTCCGCAGCGGCGCGCCGCTGACGATCACGACGGGTTCCGACACGTCGCTGACCGGAGTCGGGCAGGATCGACCGAATCTCATCCTTCCGGACGCGGCTCTTCCCGCGAATCAGTCCGCCGCGCTCTGGCTGAATCGGGCGGCATTCGCAAACAACGCGCCGGGCACTTATGGGAACCTGGGCCGCGATGTGTTGCGTGGGCCGGGCTCAATCGGCGTTGACATGTCGCTGAGCCGTACTTTCGCGCTGCACGAACGCTGGCAGCTGGAAACGCGCGCGGAGGCGTTCAACGCAATCAACCACGTGAACCTGAACAATCCGACGACCAGTCTCAGTTCGTCGAACTTCGGGAAGATCACGAGCGCGGGCGAGCCACGCATTCTGCAGTTCGTGATGAAAGTGAAGTTCTGATCCTCATCGGGCAGGCGACGCGTTGTTGGCTTCGCCTGCCTTTCTTTCCCGCCGGTTCCTTCTATTGCTTCTCGTAGGTCACGGTTCCGTCCGTGTCCTGGCCAGCCGGATTTGTCCCCTTCGTGGCTACGGTCATCGTCTTTCCATCCGGCGCGATGGTGGAATGCGCGGTGAATGCAACTTTTCCGCCTTTGGAGAACGTGTTTTCCCGTTCATTCGCGCTGATCCGTTTGGCCGAGATGGCGTCATAGGCCGTGTTCATCATCTTTCCCTTTCCGCCCTTCATGGGAACCATGTAATGAACCGCGGCGGGTTTGCCGTCGGAAGCCGTGCCCTCCACGTTCCCGAGTAAGGTTCGGCCGATGGGAGCGCCGTGGCGAATGCCAGGAGCGCGACGCCGATTACTGAATACCGCATGGGTGCCTCCCGGCGTGAAAGATTAGCACCGCTGGAAATCGGGGGAAAGGGCTATGTCAGGGTGTACTCGAACGTGTAAGAATGCTTTCCGCCGGAGATGGCGATACTCATGGAACCCGCAAGACCGGTCAGTTCGCCCGTGCCCGAGTCGGGTACGACCTTGACGATCAGTTCGGGAACGCCGCGCGCCATGATGCCGCAGTGCTGCAGGATGAACGTGCCGCGTCGGCCATGCAGCGTTCCGGTGACGTATTCGATCGCGACATAGCCAGCTGAGCCTTTCACTTCCGTCGCGGCGGACAGCATCTCACCCTTGCTCGTCGCTTCGAGATCGCCGTGGAATTGCTTATCGATCGATCTGCGACCGAGCATCGCGCCGGCGGCGTTGTCTTCCATTGGCTGGGGCGTCAGCTTTACTTCGAATGTTCCCGTCGCATGACGATTCATGACGTTTCTCCAGTATCAGATCAGGTCCGCGAAGGACTTACGCAACTTATAAAACCATGCGTGGCCCACGATGAACACAGTGACGGCGACGAGCGCGAGCCAGCCGAGTGAACGCCAGTCCGGCGGAGCGGCTTCGAGGAGGACAGCGCGGTAAGAGTGGACGAGGGTGAAGATGGGGTTCAGCTTCTGGAATCCTGCGGCGACGGGTGGCAGCGCGTCTTCCGAATAGAAGATGGGCGTAATGAACATCAGGACGGTCAGCAGGTAACCGATGACCTGGCCAAGATCGCGGACAAAGACCCCGAGCGCCGCGAGAAACCAGGAGATGCCAGCCGTGAAGAGGATCTGCGGGACGATGACGAGCGGCAGCCAGAGGATGGTCAGCGGCACGTGTCCGCGGATGAGCAGCAGGGCGAGCGCGAACAGGATCATGCCGAAGAACTCGGTGACGAGGCCCGCGACGACGACGTTGACAGGCAGCGTCTCCACGGGGAACACCAGTTTCTTGATGAAATTGCGGTGCTCGATCATAATGAACGGCGCGCGCGCGATCGCTTCGTTGAACGCAAGCCAGGGCAGCATTCCGGCGAGGAAATACAACGCGAAACTCGTGCGGCTGGGATCGCCTTTGAACTTCTGATTCATCACGATGCCGAAGACGAAGAAGTAAGTCAGCATCATGATGAGCGGGTTCAGGACGGTCCAGAACGCGCCTCCGAAAGACCCGGTGTAGCGGCTGAGAACATCGCGCCGAACGAGCGTGCGAATGAGACCCCGATTGCGCCAGATCGAGACGAAAGGCAGCGAGAAGGCGCGCCCGGCGCCGCGCGCGAGACGTTTGACGCGGACCGAGCGCATGTCCGCGATACGCCAGCGGCGGAGGATGGCGGCGCCATCTTCGCGGACCGTGACGTCGATGAGCAGAAACGGCCAGCCCTGTTCGTAAAACCATGCGACATGCTCGCGCACGGGCGAGACATAGACCGAGTACTCGCCGGGTTCGGGTGGCGTGGCGATTTGCATCTCCAGATGCCGGCTGGCGCGGGGTTCGAGATGAAGCGGGATGCGCTCGCCGTCAACGACAAGCGTGCCGGTGGGATCGTCGAACAGGTGATAGCCGGCGGCCCATCCGTCCTCGGGCAGCCAGGGTTCAGCGGACTGGTTGGTCAGGTCTCCGCTGACGTGAAGGGTTGTGTCTTCCAGGGTGACGGCGACGTTTCGAAACGCGACGCTCATCAGGCGTACAACCAGGCGGGCCAGCGATCCTTCACGGGGCCGGCTTTGCGGCCGAGCGCGTAGATGCCGTCGCCGCGCAGATCGTGGCTCAGCTTATATTTTTCGAGCAGATGAGTCACCCAGCCGAATTCCGGATGCGGCTCGTCGAGAAACTCGCCGGTTTCGAGACGTACGACTTCGAAGCCGGAATCGGTCAGGAGATGCGAGACCTCCATCGGCACGTATTCGCGGTTATGGCGCGCTTCGGCTTCTTCGTTCTCCTTGCGCGGACGAATGTAAGCGGGGAAGAAGGCCGGATGATAGCCGAGCAGGATCGCGGAAACGGCGCGCAGAGAACCGATGTTCGGAGTGGTGAGAACCAGATGTCCGCCGGGTTTGAGAATCCGGTTGATCTCGCTCATCATGTGCATCGGATCTTCGAAGAGGTGCTCGACAAGTTCGCAGCACAGAACGGTGTCGAATGACTCATCGGCGTAAGGATAGACGTGCTTCTCGGCGTCGAAGTGGTCGATGTCGCATTCGAACGTCTCGCCTGTTTCCGAAACGATCGATTTGTGGTCGATGCGGCCGGGCGGACCGTAATAACAGCCGCGTACGCTGCCGTAACCGAGTTTGAACTTCAGAGCCGGCGTGATCTGCATGTACGCGCCCATTT
>DASZUZ010000124.1:0-4463 GCA_035547415.1 Bryobacteraceae bacterium
CAAGACCCACTCCGAGAGCGCCGCGGACATCGAACTGCCCTGCTGTCGTCGTGATATCGCGAACGCTGTACGGCTGCGGTTGCCAGTGAATGGTTCCGGTGATGGTGGCCAGAGCCCACGTTGCGATCGCGCCGATCAGAATGGCGGCGTTCAATCGCATGCAGAGCAGCACGCTCGTGATCAGCAGTCCGAAAAGCGCGAGAAGCGTAGTTGAGCTGTGCAGATCGCCCAGGCCGACGATCGTCGCCGGATTCGGCGCGATGATGCCGGCGTTGCGGAAGCCAATGAGAGCGATGAAAAGGCCCACGCCCGCCGCCACGGCGGCATAGAGCTCATGCGGTATGGCGTTCACGATCATCTGGCGCACGCCCGCGGCGGTCATGATCAGAAACGCGACGCCGGACAGGAAAACAGCTCCGAGCGCCACATGCCAGTCGATCCCCATGCCCTTCACAACGGAATACGTGAAGTACGCGTTCAGGCCCATCCCCGGCGCAAGAGCGATGGGATAGCGGGCGAATGCGCCCATCAGCAGGCTCCCGAGCGCCGCGGCGAGACATGTTGCGGCCGTCACTCCGGCAGTGGGCATGCCGGCGTCGTGCAGGATCGATGGATTTACAAAGATGATGTAAGCCATCGTCATGAATGTGGTGATTCCCGCGAGACACTCCGTTTTCCAGTTCGTGCCCAGCGCGGCGAACTCGAAGTAGCGCTCCGCGCGAGCGACCAGGGGGCGCATGAGTACCCAAGATACCGTGATGCGCGGTCGGGACCGGGTAAAATTTAATTTCCGATGAAATTTCCCAGTGAGCGGTCGGGCAGTGCCCGCGACTATTGCGCGAGTTATCTCGAAACGCTGGCCCGGGCCGCGGAGAGCATCGATGCCGACATGATCGAGCGCGCCGCCGATCTGCTGACCGGGCTGTTTTCAGCGGATCGCACGTTGTACGTCTGCGGGAACGGCGGTTCGGCCGGTATCTCGAATCATCTGCTGTGTGATTTTTCCAAGGGAATTCAGGCGGACACGGTTCTGAAGCCGAAAGTCGTCAGCCTCAGTTCGCATCTGGAAATCATTACCGCGATCGGGAATGACTTCGAATTTGCGGAGATCTTCTCGTATCAGTTACAGACCTGGGCCCGCAAAGGAGACGCGCTCATGACGATCAGCGCGTCCGGCAATTCCGAGAATATCGTGCGCGCGGTTTCGTGGGCGAAGAAGAACGGTGTTGCAACCATCGCCCTGACCGGATTCGATGGTGGCCGTTCCGCCGGAATGGCGGACATCAATCTTCACGTGCGGGCCGCAAACTATGGCATCGTGGAGGACCTGCACCAATCGATGATGCACATTCTTGCGCAGTACATCAGGATGCGGTTCATGGAATCAGACCTGATACGCAGCAGGTCGTTTTAACCTTCGAGTAACTCCGGCCGGCCTCGCCATCGGCCTGCCGATACCATGGTGCTATAAAGGCCGAACCATGGTTCCTCTCAAACGGAGTCTCCTGCCCATTGCTCTCTGCGTGCTTACCAGCGCTCTTATAGCTGATGAAGGGATGTGGACGTTTGACAATCCACCCACGAAGCAGCTTCAACAGAAATACAATTTCACTCCCACACAGCAGTGGCTGGATCATATCCGGCTGGCAAGCGTCCGGCTGAATGACGGCGGTTCGGGCTCCTTCATCAGCCCGCACGGGCTGCTCCTGACGAATCACCACGTCGCGCGCGGTCAGTTGCAGAAGAACTCCAACGCGCAACATGACTACATCCGGGACGGTTTCTATGCAGCGACTCCCGATCGGGAGATGAAATCTCCGGATCTGGAAGTCAACGTACTGATATCGACCGAAAATGTAACTGAACGAGTCGGGAACGCTGTGCAGGGAACCCGAACGGCCGAAGACGAGTTTGCAAAGCGGCGAGCCGCGATCGCCACGATCGAGCGAGAAAGCGAGAAAGCGACGGGGCTGCGGTCCGACGTCGTAACTCTCTATCAGGGCGGGGAATACTGGCTCTACCGGTACAAGAAATATACGGACGTCCGGCTGGTCTTCGCGCCGGAGCAGCAGATTGCGTTCTACGGCGGCGACCCCGATAACTTCACTTATCCCCGTTACGACCTCGACATGGCGATCTTTCGCGTGTATGAGAACGGGAAACCGATTGAGACACAAGATTACCTGAAATGGAACCCGCATGGCGCCGCCGACGGCGATCTGGTGTTCGTGTCCGGCAATCCCGGTTCCACGCAGCGCCTCGACACGATGTCGCAGCTTGCGTACGAGCGCGACGTGAAAGATCCCGCTGTGATCCGGCTGCTGAAGAGCCGGATTGATGCCCTGCAGAAGTATTCCGCGCGTGGATCCGAACAGGCGCGCCAGGCTGGTTCCCAGATCTTCGGTCTGCAGAATTCGTTGAAAGCGTATGACGGCATGTACCGCGGGCTGCTCGATCCGCACATCATGCAGTCCCGGCAAAAGGCGGAATACGACTTCCGGTCTCGGGTTATGTCGAATCCGCAATGGAGCGCAACCTACGGTCGCGCCTGGGATGAGACAGCCGAGGCTGTCCGCAAGGCCGGCGAGAGGGCAAAGCAGCAGTACTTTCGCGGAACGAATTCCGAACTCGCGAACATTGCGGCGACGATCGTCGACTATGTGATCGAGATCAAAAAGCCCGATGGCGAGCGCCTGCCAGGTTTTCACGATTCGCAACTCGAATCCCTGCGCTTCAGCCTGTTCTCTCCCGCCCCGACTTATCCGGAAATGGAGATTGCGCGAATGGAAGGTGCGCTGGCGCTCGATCTGGCCGAACTGGGTCCGGACGATCCCTTCGTCAAAATCGCTCTGGACGGGAAGACGCCGCACGATGCCGCTGTAGCGTGGGTGAGCGGAAGCAAACTCGCGGATCCAGCCGTCAGGAAGAAACTGATCGAAGGCGGTGAGGCGGCTGTGAACGCTTCGAACGATTCGATGATCGTGCTCGAACGCCGTCTCGATCCGCTGCGCCGCGAAATGGTCAAGTGGGAGCAGGATAACGTGGAGAGCGTCGAGCAGCGCGCCGGCGAAAAGCTGGGCAAAGCGCGTTTCGCGGTCTATGGCAAGACTACCTATCCGGACGCCACATTCACGCTGCGGCTCTCGTATGGCGCCGTGAAGGGTTATCCGATGAACGGCACGAAAGCTCCGTCGAAAACGACGTTTTACGGCCTCTATGACCGGGCGAACAGCTTCAATTTCGAGGGGCCCTTTGCGCTTCCGAAACGCTATCTCGAAGGCAGGGAGAAACTCGATCTTTCAACGCCATTCGATTTTGTAACGACGGACGATATCATCGGTGGCAATTCCGGTTCGCCTGTAATTAATCGCAATGGTGAAATCGTCGGGCTGGTTTTTGATGGAAATATTGAATCGCTGGTAGGCGATTTTGTCTACGACGAAACATCTAATCGCACCGTGGCAGTGACGACCAACGCGATGACGGAAGCTCTGCGCAAACTCTATGGCGCGGAGAAACTGGTGGATGAACTGACTCACTGATCGAAGCGAGTTGCACCGGGGAAGAAAGCGCGTTACCATGCGGTTTCCTTCCCTGAATACTTATGCCTTTACAGGATAAGAAGATTCTCGCCGTGATGAGCGATCTGTTTTTCTCGGTCAAGATCAACGACATCGCCAAAAAGCTCGGAATGACCGTTCAGTTTCTGAAGGATAAGGAGACGGTTCTCGAGAAAATCAAAGAAAAGCCGTCCGTGGTTATCTTCGATCTGAACTACGACGCAGCCGATCCCATCGGTCTGATCCAGGCGATCAAAAGCGATCCGGAAACGAAGCGCGTCAGCACGATCGGCTTTGTGTCACACGTGCAGACGGATCTCAAAATGAAAGCGCAGGAAAGCGGCTGCGACATGGTCGTGGCCCGTTCTGTTTTCGCTCAGAATCTGCCCACGATTCTGCGGCGTCACGCGACCATCGCGACTGCTTCGCGCAGCTGAGCCAGTTTGGATTGCGCCGCGCCTGAATCGATGGATTCCGCCGCCAGCGCCGCGGCTTCCCTGAAATCCGCCGCCTTGCCCACCGCGACCAGAGCGAGCGCCGAATTCATAATGACGATGTCTCGGGGCGCGCCCTTCTGCCCGCACAGAATCGATTCCGCGATGGCGCGGTTGCGCTCCGCGTTCCCGCCCTGGATCGCTTCGGACGGTTGCGGCGCAAGGCCGAAATCTTCGGGCGTAACGATCATTCGGTCGATGTTGCCGGACTGAACCGAGAAAACGGTCGACGGCCCGGTAATTGTAAGTTCGCCCAGGCCATCCGACCCGTGGACGACGAACCCTCGCTCCAGACCCAGCAGAGCCAGAGCTCCCGCGATCTTTTCCGCGGCCTCGTCCGACCAGGTCCCGCAAACCTGTACATCGGCGCCGGCCGGATTCGTCAGAGGGCCCAGATAGTTAAACGCCG
>DASZUZ010000125.1:0-9996 GCA_035547415.1 Bryobacteraceae bacterium
CGGCCGCCTCTTCGTTCTGCAGCAACTCCACGACTCGCGCGGCGAACGTCTCCGCCTCGTCGGCGAGTGCGCAGAATGCGCCATCCTCTCGCGCGAGGCCTTCCGCGCCGAGCCGGGTCGAAACCACCGGAATGCCGCTCGCGAACGCTTCGAGCAGCTTCACGCGCACGCCCGACCCGCTTCGGATCGGGCACACGAACAGCGCGCAACTCGAGAAGAGCGGCTGAATATCCTCGACGAAGCCCAGCAGTTCAATCGCGTTGGCGGGATCGCACAGCGCGTGCCGCGGCGGTGGTTCGGAACCCGCCACCATCAATCGCGCCTGCGGCAGCTTTTCGACAATCAGCGGCAGAACGGAACGGGCAAACCATTCGAGCGCCACCTTGTTGGGGATGTGCCGGAAACTGCCGAGAAACAGCATCGTGAACGGACGGCGCGGACCGCCCGGATATGGATACTGCGCGGCGTTGATGCCGGCGCGGAGCCCCGCCTCGATGCGAGGCGCGAGGCGAGGGACAAAGCTCTCCAGATACTGTTTGTTTTCGAGCGTGCAGACCTGGATGTGATCGCAGTCGGGCAGCAGATTCAGTTCGAACCGGATGGCCCGCAGATACTCGAAGCGCGCTTTCAGCCTTTCCACCGGACTCTGCATAAACGGCAGCGCCCGCGCGATCGACTGGAAGTAGACGTCGTGCTCGAAGAGAGCGCAGACCAGCCGCTCGAACCGCCGCGCATACTGCCCGAGCGCGGTATATTCGAGCTGGATCACGTCGATGGAGTGCAGCAGCGTCTGGCGCTGGATCAGCCATTCCAGTTCCGGCGACTGGAACTCGTGCGCCGCGTGCGGCGTGATCGACCCGAGATGCGGGTCTTTGTCGTTGCGCCGGACAATAAACTCGACGCTCCGGCAGAACTCGCGAAGCTCTTCGTTCGCTTCGCGCTCCGACGCGTAATCGAGCATTACGATCGCGTGGACGTCGCACCAGCGCGAAAGCTGCCGCAGCGTGTTGTACATGAACACGCCGCCGCCGTGGGTCGGCGGGCAGATCGGATAGGGAGAGACGAACAGCACCCGTGGCCGTTCAGGCGAGGGTGAGAGCGACGAAAAGCGGTCGTGGAAGTAAGCCGGTTGCGAGCGGCGAAACGCCTCGGAATCACCAATCCGCGCAAGCGACTTTGCGCTCCATCGCGAACGGAGCGCCCCCGGCAACTGTGAGAACGCGCGAAGAATTCCCCGCGCGCTGGCGCGTCCCGGCGCCATGCCCGACCATCCGCTGACGAGCGCGCCCGCGAAGCTGAATACGAAATGGCCCGCCAGCCGGTTCCAGCCGTGGATGTTTTTCCACGCGAACAGAACGAAGTTCTTCTGCAGCACCGACTGGATGTAATCGGTGCTGAAGCGTTTTCCGATGGTGCCGCGATGTTCGTGGTGCACGACGCTCGCAGGTTGATACAGAACCTTCCAGCCGCGCTTCCAGGCCAGGAAGCCGATATCCGTGTCTTCGAGATAGAAGGGCGCGAGCAGTTCGTCGAAGCCGCCGAGCGAAAGGAATTTCCGCCGGTCGAACGCGCACGATCCGCCTCCGCCGTAAAAGCAGGGGAACAGCGTGTCGACGGCCGGGTCTTCCCGATGGCTGACGCGCAGCCCGCCGTCCTGCCACCAGCCCTCCGTGAGCCCCGTTTCTTCGCGGCGCTTCGTCTTGTCGCCGAGGAAGATCTGGCAGGAGACGGCGAACACGGTCTCGTCGGTGAAGCCGGCCAGCAGCGGTTCGAGAAAGTCCGGTTCCACTCGCATGTCGCTGTTGAGCAGAACGACGACGTCGTTTCTTGCGGCGGTGAAACCGGCGTTGGATCCGCCGCCGAATCCGAGATTCTTCTCGAGCGCGAGGACGCGGACCTCGGGATAATTTGCGGCAAGCCAGGCCGCGCTTCCGTCGGTGGATCCGTTGTCGACGACGATGATTTCGCTGCCGGGATGATTGCGGATCGCCTCAATCCACGAAGGGACGAAGCGCCGCAGCAGGTCAACGCCGTTCCAGTTCGGAATGACGAGCGATGCGGCCCGTGTGTCCGGTTTCGAATCGGCGGCGGGTCGGCGCCGGCCAATCAGCAGCCAAGCAAGATCGGTCAGGGCGAACGCAATTGCGCCGAGAATCAGGCAGGGAAGCGCCAGTACGATCAGCGGCAGCGCGCGAAGGAAGCGGAGAAGGGCGGACTTCACTATTCCGTCGACACCACCGGTCCCAGATTCAGCTTACGGCCCAACCGCACCCATTTCGACTGCGCGACCAGGCGAAGTTGTTCGGGAAGCGGACGCAGTTGATCCAGTTCCTGCGCCTGGGCCAGCAACTCGGCGGTAATTCGCTCGATCCGCGTGTGCCCTTCGGCGATCTCGTCTTCGAGTCCGCGAATCCACCGAAGGCGCTCCTCGGCTTCTTTCTGCAGGCCGACGACTACGGCATCGCGTCGTTTGATTTCCGCGTCCAGGCCCCGCGCCCAATTGATGGCCTCTTCGTGCGACTGCTGCAGCGTTCGGTGCTGTGACGTCAGCCTGGCCAGTTCTGCATCCCGCCGCGCTACTTCGTCCGTCAGCTTTTCGATGTGCCGTTCTCGCTCGCGCAGAATGTTGGCGCTCGAAGGCATCCACGCATAGAGTTCATTCCCTTCGATCGGCGAGAGGCTGCACGCCGCGATGAAGAAGTGCGCCTGCTCCGGACGCGCATCGCCCTGTGCCTCGAAGTGCGTTCCGGAGGGATTCAGCGGCGCGAAAACCATCGCTTCGGCATGATTCTGCGTCCACAACCGGACGTGAGGAAAGACTTCCCGGAGCGCCTTCTGAAATTCTTCGTATTCGAACTCGTGGCAGTGAAACGGGTTCGGCCCCGCCTCTCCGCGGGATTCCGTGTAATAAGCCTTGTTCGGCGTGGAGACGACAAGAACACCAGTTGGCCGCAGTACGCGCCGCGCCTCGCGCAGCAGTTCGGGCCAGCGTTCGAGATGCTCGATCACCTCGAAGGCTGTCATGAGATCGAACGATGCGTCCGCGAACGGCATCGCCTCGCAGGCGGACTGCAGGAACCGGACTCCCTCGCGAGCATAGTTCGCGGATGCGTACTGAACCGCATCGGCGGAGATATCGGCGCCGATCAATGAGGCTGCGCGCGAGAGTTCGGCTGAGCCGTACCCGCAGCCGCACCCGGCGTCCAGTACGGCGGCGCCATCGCCCAGGAATCGCGCCGCGAACCGGTAGCGCGCGAGGTGCTCGTTCAGCAGGTCCGTATCGACAAGACCGGGAATGACGCGTTCGCCGGTGAACTCAGGCAAGTTGGGGCTCCCTCAGCAAGGCAGAGTCCAGTTCCACGCGGCAAGGCAACTGCACATATCCGTAAACCGGACCTTCGCCCTTCGCCATCTGAATCGTCATCGCGTTATCGATCCAATCCGTTACTTCGCCGACGGCATCATCCCGAACCCAGGGGGAGAACGAAAAGGCTCCGGGGTATAACTCCGGGATCTCGAACTGAAAGTCGACCGTGACCGTCTCGCCGGGTTTCGCCGGTGCGAGCGCGTGGCCCGCGCCTGCCGCGCTGATTTCGGCGAAATCGAGACCGAGATGATTGCGCAGCAGGAAGCCCACGTCGGGCCGCCCGATTGCGGCGTGAAACGTCACGCTGATGCGAACGAGGACGGCGCTGCGCGGCTGCATGAGATGCAGCGCTTCGCCAAACTCATTCATCACGGCAATACCGACGATCTCCGCGCGCCCGTCGCCGTGTCTCTGATCGATGTTCGGGATCGAATGGACGGCGCGGATCGGGCCACTGGCGGGCCGTGAACTCTCGCCGGTCATGGCCGCGAGGTATTTCGCGACCACCGCGTCGGTTTCCCCAAGGGCGACCGCCTGGCCATGCTCGAGCCAGAGGACACGTTCTCCGATGGCCTTGACCTCCGCGGCCGAATGGGACACGAAGACGATGGTGACGCCGCGCGACCGGAGTTCCTGGACCTTCCGCATGCACCGATGCCGGAAGAATGTGTCCCCCACCGCGAGCGCTTCATCCACGAGCAGGATCTCCGGATCCACGTTGATTGCGACGGCGAACGCGAGCCGCATCGCCATGCCGCTCGAATACGTGCGGACGGGCTGATCGATGAAGTCTCCGATTTCAGCGAATTCTTCAATGAGGCGGTAACGGCGGTCGAGTTCGCGTTTGGAGAGCCCGAGAATCGCGCCGTTGAGATAGACGTTCTCCCGGCCTGTAAATTCGGGGTTGAAGCCGGCGCCAAGCTCGAGCAGCGCGGACACGCGGCCGTTCACACGGGCGTCGCCCGAACTGGGCTGGAGAATTCCCGCGATGATCTGCAGGGTCGTGCTCTTGCCCGATCCGTTCTCACCGATGATGCAAAACACTTCGCCCCGCCGGATCGAAAAACTGAGATCGCGCAAAGCCAGAAACTCACGATGGAAGGATCGCCTGCCGAAAGCGGCGAATTCCTTCAGTCGGTCGCCAGGAGCTTCGTAGATGGAATAGCTCTTCGAGACGCGGTCGAATTCGACGGCATTCACTGAAAGTTCAGTTTACCGTCCGCAGCGCGGCCGTCAGATCGCCAGTCTGCCGCAGAACGTTGAGGCGCGCCTTTTCGGCATTGAACTGCGCGTCATAGAACGCAATCCATTTTTCGTCCTCGTTGAACCGGGCCTCTTCGACCTGTCGCAGCGTCGCGCGGCCTTCGTTCATCTGCGCGAGCAGCACGGATACCTGCGTATGGGCGAGATCCAGTTCCGCCTTCGCAACCTGACTGGCGACGTTCGCTTTGTTGATTTCCTGATAGCTCTGGTGCACGTCGAGCGTGATGCGGTTCCGCGCCGCCAGAATTTCAGCGTGAAGATGCTGCTGGTCCGCTTCGGCCTGAGCCACCTGCGCTTTGAGGCCGGGGCCGGTCCAGAGCGGGATCTGAATGGATGCGCCCAGTTCGCCGTTATTCCGCTGGAAACGCAGGAAGTACTGATCGTAGTTGCTGTATTTCGAGAGCAGCGCGTATTGCGCGACGAGATCGACGCGGGGGAGGCGTTGCGCCTTGTCACCCTTGATCTCGAGCCCCTTCGCTTCCATGCTGGTGTCCAGCCGCTTGAGTTCCTTGCTGGCGTTCAGCGCCGTCTGGAGCGCGGCATCTTCTGTTTCAGGAACGGCGGGGGGCGTGCGAATCGTGCTGGCGGGACGAACCGAATCACCCGCGCTGTAACCGAGAGCGGCGGCCAGATTATGCTCGCCGTAATCGCGATCCGACTGGAGATTCAGCAGTCGTTGCCGAGCGCGAAGAAGATTCACGTTGGCTTCCTGTTTTGTGACTGGCAACTCGCGGCCCGCCTCCACACGCGTATTCACGGCGTCATAGACCTTTTCCAGGCTCTCGACCTGTTGCTGCGCCGCATCGGCGAGGCGGCCGGCGCGATCGACGTCGATGTAAAGCATGGCCACGCGATAGGCGATTTCGTCACGCCGTTCGCCGGTGGCATAACCCGCGCCGCGCGCGTTGACTTTGGCCTGCGCGAGCGCGTAGGTCTGCGGCCGGTTGAACAGATACTGGTTCGCCTTCGCTTCGATGATCGCGGGGGCCGAGCCCTCGATGCTCAGCGGAAAGCCGTTGCTGTAAGCGAGTCCGCTGCCGGCGCCGACCCGCGGCGTAAATGGGTCCCGGGCGATGCGGACGGCCTCCACGGCTTTCATTTCGTCCATTCGCGCCATGATGACGTCGGGGTTCTGGGCCAACGCGCGGTCAACCGCCTCTTTGATCGTCAGGGTGTAGGTTTCAGCGCGCGCCGCGCCTGCGAGGACGGCGAGCAACCAGAATCTGCGCATGTCCTATTCGTAGCGCAGCGCTTCGGTCGGGTTCAAGCGAGAGGCTCTGCTGGCCGGGAGCATTCCGAACACCAGGCCGACCAGACTCGACACGGTGAAGGCAATGAAGATGGACCAGAAGGAGATCGGGATGTGGAATTCGTCGATGAACAACTGGGCGCTGAGCGGCACCGCAATGCCGGCAACGATCCCGATCACGCCGCCGCCCAGACTGATGAGTATGGCTTCGGTGAGAAACTGCAGCAGGATCTCTTTCCGGGATGCGCCCACAGCCATCCGGACTCCGATTTCCCGCGTACGCTCGGTGACGGTGACGAGCATGATGTTCATGATGCCGATCCCGGAGATCACGAGCGCAATCGCGGAAACCAGAACCAGCACCAGGCTCAGCACTTCAGCGATTTCACGCGCGGCATCGAGAATCCCGGTCAGGTTTTCGACTTTATAGGTCGTGCCGGCGCGATGTCGGCTCTCGAGAATCTCCCTGACCTGAGTCGTGACGGCCTCGACATCCTGGGCGCTCCGGACCTGAACGTACAGTGGGTCGATCCGTTCCACACGCATAAAATACTGCTGCACCGTGATGGGGATGACGACCGTCTCGGCATTCAACTCAGACTGGCCGAAACTCTGAACCTTTTCGCGGAATGTTCCGATGACCGTGAACTGCAGGCCGTGAATCTTGATCAGTTGTCCGAGCGCGGCTTCCTGGCTGCCATAAAGCCGTTTCGCCAGCTTGTCGGTGAGAAGCGCGACTTTCTGGCGCAGATTCACGTCTCCCGTGTCGAGAAAGCGTCCGGCGAGGACGACCAGGTTGCGGACCGGTTTGTAATATTCATCCGAACCGATCACGAGCAGACGTTCTTCCTTGCCGTCGATGAACATCTGATCGTAATTGCTCTCGATCCCGGTGGCGGCGACGATGCGGCTGGCGAGCTGATCACGAACGGCCTGCACGTCGCCGGTCTTGATGAAGTCCGCGTTGATTTCGGCGCTCGACTGCTGCGTGCCCACTTCATAGGACGCGAAAATCATGTTCGAGCCGACGCCCTCGATTTGTTCCAGAATGTATTTCTGGCTGGTGAGCGAAATGGTGACAACGAGAATCACCGACGCGGTTCCGATCACCATGCCGAGGCCGGTGAGGAATGAGCGAACGGGGTTCTGGCGGAGCGCCTGGAGGCTGAAGCTGAACGCTTCACCGATCTGCACGGTCTATGCGCCTTCCGCTTTTTTCAGGAGCCGCCGAGCCTCTTCTCGCGATGGATCGTCCGGCGTGAGATTCGTGGAAGCGATGTATTTGTTCAGCAGCTTGCGGGCGACGTCGAGGTTCTTCTTCGCTTCGATGTACGATTCCGCGCGGGCGTAGTCCACCCGGGGCGAGTGAGGCGCAAGCGTTTCCGCCTGTCCAAAGACTCTCTCGGCATCCTCATAACGGCCCTGCTTCCAGAGCAACTTCGCCAGATCGAGGACTCGTCCGGCTTGCCGAGGGGCCAGTTCGATTGCTTTGCGAAGGTTCGACTCGGCCGCGTGATAGTCCTTCTTTTGTTCGGCGAGCCGGGCGTTTGCGAAACAGACTTCCGCCGGATCGATCTGAGCGATGAGGGGAAGAAGTTTTCGCGCCCTGTCTGTTCCGCCGCCGAGGACTCCAGGGGCGTTCAGATAAAACTCAAAAAGGTCATTGACAGCCTCGCCGTTTCGGGGGTTCAGGCGAACAGCCTTCTCGAAAGCGTCGCGGGCTTTTGTGGCGAATCCGACCGCCATGAGCGGGAAAGCAGTCTCGGCCCGGCGCCCGTATGCCCTGCCGACCCAAAGAGCCGTATCGGAGCTGGCGGGCTCGAGTTTCGCCGCCTTCTCCAGCACGTCGATGGCTCCCTGATAGTCGCCCTGCATGAAACGGGAGCGCCCCATGAGTTGCAGCGTCGGAGCGTCCTGCGGGACGGATTTGAGTGCCGCTATCGCGCCCGAGTAGTCGGTGTGGTTGTATAACTCCAGCGCCCGCTCGTAAGACGGTGAATTCGCCGCCATTGCGGCGGTCAGCAGAATCGGAAACAGAAACGCCGCTCGCATCTTTCATTCTATGGGATGATGCGCGGCCGCCGAGGGTTTCGGGGGCTTACTTCCGGATGAGCCACACTTCCGAGACCTGAACGCCCCGGCCGTTCCCGCCGCCTCCCTGAGGTTTGGTCCATTCGAGCGACAGGTTGCCGGAGGCCGTGGCGGCTCGCGGAATCCCGAACTCGAGCGGGGCGACGGGCGTAGGTTTGGGCAGAAAGTTGTGGATTTCGGTGGTCCCATTTGCGACAAGGCGGATCGGGATCTTTGGGGCATCGCCGCCGTAGACCACTCGAATTGCGTATTGCGCGTCGCGGTCGAGACCCTTGTAGCGCATGCGAAGGGGCGTGTCGCCGAGAGTTTCGGCGTGGGTGAACCAGGACACGCGCCAGCCCTGCTCGGGCAGATTGCCGAATCCGACGAGAGGCGATTTCAAAAAATCGGGATCCTTCTCGAAGGGTTCGCCCGGGACGAGATGCGGCTGGCGCGCGGTATCGCCGAGGTCGTCATAGAAGCCGCCCGGTCCGGGATCGGTCCAGTCGAGTATCTTTGCAATACGGGCTAAACGCTTCTTCTCGTCCGGTTCCGCGCGGATTTGCGCGAACTGCTGCTTCAACCAGACGCGATCGTTCAGCGCGAAATCGATGGCGTCCAGATTCGCCCCGCGGCCGATCGCGATCGCCTGATACCTGTTGACGCTGAGCTGCATGTGGATGCTCTGAAACAGCGCTTCGGCGAGTTCGAAGACGCGGGCGCGGAGGGCGCGGGCATCCGGCGTGAGCGCGTCGGCATCGAGCAGATGCTCCGCCTTCGTCATGGCTTCCAGCGTGCCGGTGCGCGGGGCCTCCCGCAGCGCGTCGTTCGCGTGTTCTTCCTGGGCCGTTTCCACGGCGAGCCGCTGGCGCAGGTACGCGTCATAGTATGCGCGATAGAGCGCTTGCTGAAAGCGCCAGTTGAGTCTCTGTTGCGGCGTCGCGTTCCGTTCGAGTGTCCGGAACTGCGCCAGCGTGGTTTCGACTCCGCCGTTCGTCGCGAGCGGCCCGCTCCAGTTCTGTTCGAGAGCCAGCACACCCTGCGCGAAGGCGTCAGCCGTATCCGAGCCGATGAAGAAGCGGCTGTAGTCGCGCAGGATGTCGGCGATGTTCGCATCGGGGTTCCAGCCGAGGCTGCTCCAGACGAACTTGTTCACGTCGTCATTGCAGCCTTCCGAGTACGTCACGAAGCCGGTGGAATAGGGGATGTACCGGCGGAAGATGGCGGCTTCGCCCACCGGCCGCGGGTTGATGGTTTCCCGGCCTTCGGTTGCGGCGAACGCAAAATCCCAATCGGGGACCGGAAACTCCGAGTGGATGCTGTGGGTGATGTCGGGGTAGAAGCGGATCGGGTAACGTTTGGGGACACGCTCGCGGAGCCGGGCAATGCTGCCCTGCACCTGGGGACCGAAGACAACTCCGGTCAGCCAGGCGGGTTGCTGATCGAGGATGCCGATGAACTCGTCCATCCATGCCTTGTCGAAGCTTTGCGGGGAGATCCAGACCTGGGCTTTCGGGTGATAACGGCGGAGGTTCGCCGCCTGCTTTTCGAGCAGCGCCATCAGGTATTTAGGCTGCGTGTGGCCGGGATCGCCGCCGGGCACGAAGATGGCATCGATGCGCGGCAGCTTGCGGAAGACCTGGCCCCATTCTTCGAGCGCGGCGTCGACTGTCTTCGGGTTCGAATAATCGGGATCCATGGCGGGATACCAGATCGACACGTCGAGGCCGTAGTCGTTCGCGATGCGCGACATTTCGACCATCATGTCCATCTGGGGAAGAGGAAAGGGGGGGCTATCGGGGGCGTCGTCGGAGCGGGGCGGGATGAGCTCGATGGTGTTGGTACCGAAGATGGCGAGTTCCCGGATGTACTGATCCCACATGGGCACCGACCAGGCGTCGTACGCATTGGTTTTCGGGCGATAGCCAAGCTGGTGGCCGCGAATGGCGATCTTCGGGGCGGAGGTGACGTGGAGTCCCGCGGGAATTTCCAGCGTTTGCCGCGACATGCGCAACTGGCGGAGGAAATAGCCGGCGCCGAAGATGAC
>DASZUZ010000126.1:0-3565 GCA_035547415.1 Bryobacteraceae bacterium
TCGAAAGCCGCAAGTGCAAGCTGTTCTGCGCGCGCTGCGGCTACTACCTGAGTTGCGCCGATTATTACTGAAAGCGAGTCCCATGAGCGCTCACATCGAAGCCGTTGCGAAATTCCGAGGCGGTCCAGCCGTTCTCGAGCAGACGCTGACCGGAATTTCTTCCGAGGAATCCAGCTTTGTTCCCGCGCCGGGAAAATGGAATATCCGGCAAATCGTACGTCATCTCGCCGATACCGAAATTGTAGTCGGCATGCGCATGCGCCAGATCGTCGCGGAGGATCGTCCAACGTTGATTCCTTTCGATCAGGACGCGTGGGCGGCGAATCTCGGGTACGACAAGGCCGACGCGCACGATTCCTTCGCGCGATTCCAGTCGCTGCGCGAAGATACGACGAAACTGCTCGAAGCATTGCCGGCGGAGGCGTTCGACCGGGTCGGCGTGCACACGGAACGCGGATCGAAGCCGCTTCTCGAATGGGTTCAGTTATTCGGCAGGCACGTGGAGACCCACGCGAAGCAGATCGAAGCCATTCGGGAAACCTGGAAGGCCCGATGAAGATTCTGACGGCGCGCGCCGCGGATACCGACGCAGGACCGGCGTGGAAGGCCGATTTCTTCTTCCGCCGCTGTATATCGAAATAAATTATGCCGGACTGGAAGACAAACGGCGTCCGCATCGTGCGCGCGGGCGAACTCGATACGAACACGCCGCAGACACCCGGTATGACCCGGGCAGCGGCGATCACGCACGCGCGCACGGGCGCGAACAAACTCTGGGCGGGAACGGTTGTGGTGGAACCGGCCGCGCGCACTGCCGCGCACCATCACGGCGAACTCGAGACGGTGCTGTACATCGTGAAAGGCCGGGCGCGTATGCGCTGGGGCGACCATCTGGAATTTTCCGAGGAAGCCGGACCGGGCGATTTCATCTACGTCCCGCCGTATGTACCGCATCAGGAGATGAATGCCCGCGCGGACGAACCGGTGGAAGCGGTGGTCGTCCGCAGCGGGCAGGAACCCGTGGTGATCAATCTGGATATTGCCGAAGCCAGCGACGCGCCGGTTCCGTTTCACCCCTGAGCGCGCCTATGGCGTTTATTGAATGGAAACGGTGACGGTGGACTGGCTCGACTGCCCGCCAACGGTCACCACGACCGGAACCTGTCCCGTAACGCCGGCCGGAAGCTGAAGATTCAACTGGGTCACGCCAGCCACTTCGCCGCCTGCGTTGCCTGCATAGAGCACCTGCGCGGGCTGTCCGCCCACGGTCGCCGACACGCCCGCGGCAAGCGGCATGGGTTCGGTGGTTACGCTGCCGCTGTCGCTCGGTGGATTGGTTTGGCCTCCACCCGTGGCGTAGACGACGACGACGGATCCGGCTTTGGCGGGCTTGTCCGGCGAATTCACCGAATAGTCCTGGTTCAGGATGGCTCCGGGTCCGCTCCCGGTCGCATCCGCTGAGAAGAGCCCCGGGGCTGCGGCGGCAACCGGAAGCATCTGCGTCGAAGAGACCTGACCGTTGTAGCTCACCTGCACCGTCACGGTACTCGCGCCGGCAATCTCGAACGGAACGATGGCGGAAGCGGCGCCGGCGGAAGTATAGATCAAAGGAGCCGGAATTCCGTTAAATGTAATCTGCGTCCCATCGAGTTGCTGGTTCGTGCCACCGCCCGGCTCGAAAGAGCCGGTCACGAGCGACTGCGGACCGAGGTTTTCGCCGAACAGCGCCAGAAGTTCTCCCGGCGCAACCGAGCCGGCGGCGTAGCTCGCGGCATTGACGATCCCGGTCACCAGGGGCGACACAGTCGCGCCCGCGTTCATTCCATAGACGGCAAGACCGTAATCGAGGGAAGGCACGTAGACTTTCCCGTTTGCGACCGTGGGATTCGCGAATTTCACAAAGCCGCCGGGCGCGTCGGAATCATTCATTGCGCTGTTCCAGATTTCGCTCATGTCTTCGGCGTCATAGGCGTGCAGAACACCCGCCGCCGGAAGCGGATACGATGCGGCCGTCAGAACCCACAGAATGCCGGAACCAGCCTCGGTCCCGTTGGCGGAGAGCGTCATGCCCTGGAACGGAGTGTTGAATCCGCCGAGGCTCTGCGCCGTGGGGGCAGCCGGAAGCCGGTTGCCGGACATCTTCCATGCGGTGACCGGAGAATTGGCCGTATGGACGTACACGATGGGACCATCCGGCCTGTTCCACAGCGCCAGGCTGAAGATGCCGAAACTGCCGGTATTCACGCTTTGCGGAATCTGCGCATCGCTTGCGTTGAGATGGCCGAGGCTGGTGCGATCGAGCAGATACAGAACCCCCTGCTTGCCGCCGGTGATCAGGTCATTCGTACCCGGAATCAGGAGTGGCCCGCAGGCGCCAAGGTCATTGTCGGTGTCGTTCAGCGTCTGAAAGTTAAACGGCGCGAACCAGTCCATCGCGGTGAGCCGGGAGGAATCGAGTTTCAGCACGCTGTCGGAAAAATTGGAAGTAAAATCCGTGTCGCCGTTACTGGCTACGAGATAGACGTTGCCCGCATCGTCGACCGCCGGACCGCGACCGGATTGCCAGAAGGCGCCGCCACTTCCGTTCGGGCTGACATTAAACAACGCGACGAGATTCTGGACGTTCGTCGCGCTGTAGCCCATCACCCAACCGTGATAGGGCGCGGCGTCGCCGTGCGATCCGAAGGAAACGTAGACGATCCCGTTCGCGAGCAGCAAAGCGGGGCGCTGGATATGCTGCGAAGCATCGAACGTCACCAGCCCGTGAGAACTGTTGTCTCCGATTCCGGGCGTTTCGCCGGAGATGGTCGCCGGGGCGCCAAAGCGCTCGGCTCCGCTGCCGGTATCGAGCGCATGGAGCCGGTAAACATACTCATTGTTCTCGAAGGTTGCGGCGACAACGTAGAGCGTTCCCGTCGCGGCGTCGATGACCGGGGTTCCCAGGATTCCGTTTTCCGGAGTGATATCGCTGTAGGGACCGACATCGGAATCGTAATGGGCCGTGGGAACCGACGGCCCGAGATTCACGGTCCACAGAGGCGGCGCCGGCGAATCCGCGTCGAACGCATACACGGAATTATGCGTGGTGGCGACGAAAACCACATTATGGGCGCCCTCGCCGTCGATCGTGACATTCTGCCGATACAGAGGCTGCGCATATATTTGTCCGTCCACGGACAAAGTGAACAGTTTTCCGAAAGACGACGGGTCAATACCGGACGGATTGAGAACGGTTTCGTTCAGATCCGCATTCGTGCGGTAATTGTCATAGCTGCCAGTGAGAACGTCCTGCCTCGCGAAAGCGCCGCCGGCGAACAGCGCCGCCGTCACAATGGATCGCATTATCAGGGCACGATTTTCCCGAAGCGCGCGGCGCATATTCAGAATGAACCCCGATCAACGCGCGCTGTCGCGTATATTTCGTAAAAATGCGCAAATAAAGGGCGAATCCGGACAATTCCGCCGCGCGGTAACTTCGACTCGATTTCCCACGTCTGATCTTGACGACCGCGGGCGAAAAGTTCCGAAAATCAGGGAATGCGGATGGGAGCAAGAATATTTAAGG
>DASZUZ010000127.1:0-7056 GCA_035547415.1 Bryobacteraceae bacterium
TGACCGTCAGAGTCAAGACATAAAGTCCCGGCACTGAAAAGACGGCATCCGTGGAGCGCGAGGATGGCTGCGCGAAGAACACCGGAGCAGGACCACTCGCCGCGGCCCAGGAGTAACGGAGAGCGCCGGGGGACGGACCGGCGTCAGAAGCCACGCTCCCGAGGCGCATCTTTGCGCCAACGGAAGTACTGCGATCGGCCGAAATCGAGATCGAAAAGGAACGCTTCTCCGCGGGTGTGTCGCTCACTGCCTGCGCCTTGTTTACGTGAATGCGTGTGTGATGCAACGGCGTTGTCTGAGGCAAGGGCGCAGCGGCGAGCGCTGCCATCGCGACGAGTGCGGTCCAGGAGTCAAGACGTATTTTGACCTTCACTGACACCTCATGTGCGTTGTGCGAACCGGCAATGCCGGCCGGATCGCGCGCCGCATATCGTTCGGCGGGTTCCCGAGCGAGCGGTTACAGGTGCGTTTATTCAGGCTGGCCGTGAACTGGCCCTCGCGATATCGCGACCTGTGATCAGCCGGTAACTCATGAACAATGCGAAACGCGGCACGGTTTTCAGATACCTGCGCCAGAGCCGGCGGGGTTCCGTCATCAGCCGGAAGAGCCACTCGAGGCCCAACCTCTGCATCCAGGGCGGCGCCTGTTTCTTTACTCCGGCAAGGAAGTCGAATGCCGCGCCGACGCCGATCGCCACGGACGCAAGAGATTCCTGGTTTCTGGCCATCCAGTATTCCTGCTTCGGACACCCGATTCCGACAAATAAAATTCGCGCGCCGCTCCGATTAATGTCGCCAATCACCTTTCGCTCTTCGTCCGGAGTGAGCGGGCGGAAGGGCGGAGCCCACGCGTATGCGATCCGCAGGAGGGGAAATCTTCCGCGGCACGTATCCTGCAGCTTCGCGAGGACTTCCGGCGTGCCGCCATAAAGTCCGACCGGCGTCTGCGCGCGTTCGGCGGCTCCCAACACCTCCTCCATCAATCTGGGGCCGTATACGCGGGAGGCGCCCCTGACGCCGAGCATCCGCAAAGACCAGACGAGGGGCATGCCGTCCGCGGTTACCAGAGCGGCTCCGTTGACGGCGCTCCGAAAATTTTCCGAATCCAGCGCTTCCATGACCATGTGAGCGCTGGCGGCGCATACGTACCCGCCGGCGTCGCTGGAAGACCTGTCAACGATGCGACGCGCCGCATCCGCGTAAGTGGTGGCGTCAACTCTCATGCCAAGCAGGTATCTGTAGTCGACGGGTGCGCCAGGTATCGGTCCGACATACTTTGGTGTTACTTTCTCTGCTTCGCGCGACATAAGTTTTTCATCGATAAAACGATCAGGAACAGTTGCTCGAAATGTAACTCGCGCAGCAATGGCGGATCAAGAGTTTTGATTTGGCCGAGTGGTAACGAGTACGAACGGAACGATCTCTTCTCGCGAACCGGCGGCTAATTGTCCGGCGAGGGGGCATTACGCGGGTCTACTATCCCGCGAGCCGTTGGCGGACTGTAACCGCCGTCAAAACACCGCGAATCGACAATCAAAAGATAGGGCGCCGTGCACTCTTGAGTGATTGACCGTTATTGGAAACCGCTCTATTCTCCGATTCATGGCTGCTTAGTTCGTGAGGCAGCGCGAATGTTATGCCGGTCCCGCCGCGCGGCGGATTGCCCCGGCGGTGTGAGGACTCGGGGAAGTCTGATGATCTCGCGAAGAAATATCTATCAACTTTCGCAATTTGCCTGCGACCTCGTGGCGCTGGCAATCGCATGGTACGTCACAGTGCTTTCGCGGGTCGCCCTGAATCCCATCGCGCGAGCAAATCTCGCGCTGGAGAATGCCGGGCGATGGGCGCCACCGCTGGACTCCGTTCTTCTGGTCTGGATCGGCGCGGCAATCTTTCTGCGTGTCTATTCCGCGCCGATTCGCATGGAGGTCTGGACCAGCGTGCGGCGCGCGGCGGAGACGACGGTCGCTGTTCTGCTGGTCACTGCTTCGGTCATGTATTTCGCGTCGGACCTGGCGAGCGATAAGTCGCGTTCCTTCATGCTGATCTTCTCGCCTCTGAGCTTCGCCATGCTGACGGTGTCGCGGTTCTCCGCGCACGCGCTCTCTCACCGCCTCGCCCGCAAGCTGCCTCCCGGCCAGGGCGTCGCCGTACTGGGGCGGCAGACGGCCGCGGCTGAAATCGTGCGGAGGCTCCGTTCGCGGCCCGATGCGATTTACGCACGCGGCATCATTCTGCCTGAAGGTGATAACTTCACGCCGGGCAGCGATGTGCCGGTGCTCGGCGCAACGGCCGACCTCGCCGCGACCATCAATCGCGAGCGGCTGGGTCAGATTCTGGTTGCGGCGAACGCGATACCGCCCGACGAACTGGAAGCCGCGTTCGAAGTGTGTACTCGCATGGGCGTCGCGATGAGCTGGGCGCTGTTCGCGTCGGGATCGGCAGGTTATGGGGACGATGTCGAGATCGTGGACTTTCGCGGGACCGCGCTGAAGCCGTGGCAGGAACATGTGAAGCGAGGCCTGGACATCGCGATCGCGGCATCCGCGCTGGTTGTGCTCTCGCCTCTGTTCCTACTGATCGCCATTGCAATCAAGTTCGATTCCAGAGGGCCGCTGCTTTATTGCTCGCCGCGAGTCGGTAAAGGCGGAAGGTACTTTACATTTCTGAAGTTCCGTTCGATGTACACGGATACGGGCCGCTCAGCGGTGGCCCGCAGCAACGAAAAAGACGGTCACATTTTCAAAATCAGGAATGACCCGCGCATTACGCGCGTGGGCCGTGTCCTGCGCCGCTACAGTCTCGATGAACTGCCGCAGTTAACAAATGTGCTTCGAGGGGATATGAGTCTGGTCGGTCCGCGTCCATTGCCGGCGGAAGACCTCGGTCCGGACGGGATGAGCCCGCGCTTCGTGATCTGGTCGAAAGAGCGATCCGGCAGGCGTCCCGGCATCACCGGGCTCTGGCAGATCCGGGGCCGCAGCAGGCTGCAGTTCGAGGACATGGTGCGCTGCGACCAGGAGTATATCCGCAACTGGTCCCTGGGTCTGGACCTGATCATCCTCGCGAAGACACCGCTGTTCGTCCTCAACGGCGACGGGGCGTTCTGAGGCGTAAAGAAGGCGAGCCGTCCGGAGGCAGGGAGGATTCATGAAAGTAGCTATTCTCGCCGGGGGAGTGGGATCGCGGCTTTCGGAAGAAACCGAGCTGAAGCCGAAGCCGATGGTGGAGATCGGGGGCCGCCCGATCATCTGGCACATCATGATGCACTACGCATGGTACGGCCATCGGGACTTCGTGATCGCGCTGGGCTACAAAGGCGAAGTTCTCAAGCGGTACATGATCGACTACGCGTCGCTGAGCCGCAATCTGACGGTGAATCTGGGCACCGGAGAAATCCGCATGAGCGGCGAAACCACGTGCGACTGGGTCGTCGATCTGCTCGACACGGGAATCGACACCCAGACCGGAGGCCGTATCAAGCGGCTCGCGCCGATGATCGGCAAGGAAAGATTCCTGCTGACGTGGGGCGATGGCGTCTCCGACGTGAATATCAACGATCTGATCCGGTTTCACCGGTCGCACGGCAAACTGGCGACGCTGACGGCCGTGCGGCCTACCGCCCGGTTCGGCCATCTGGCTCTCGACGGCAGCGTGGTGACGGAATTTTCAGAGAAGCCGCAGACGCGCGAAGGTTGGATCAACGGCGCGTTCTTCGTGCTGGAGCCCGAGGTGTTCGATTACATCGACGGCGATTCCACGCACTGGGAGAAAGAGCCGCTCGAGCGATTGGCGCGGGAAGGACAGTTGATGGCCTATCAGCACACTTCCTTCTGGCAGTGCATGGACACGCTGCGCGAAAAGAAATATCTCGAGTCGCTGTGGCAGTCGGGCCAGGCTCCCTGGCAGATATGGAAAGAACACAAGGGAACAGATTTCAATGAGGGTTCTGGTAACGGGAAATCGGGGATACATCGGAACGGTAATGACGCCGCTGTTGCAGGCGTCGGGACACGAACTGACGGGGGTGGACAGCGGATTATTTGACGCCTGTACTTTCGGCGAGGGAATTCCCGATGTCAGGACAATTCAGAGGGACATCCGGGATCTGAAAACGGAGGAACTCGAAGGCTTTGACGCCGTGATCCATCTTGCCGGGCTCTCGAACGATCCGCTCGGCGATTTCGATCCCGCGCTGACCGATGAGATCAATCATGTCGCGTCGGTTGAACTGGCGCGAAAAGCGAAGGACGCCGGGGTGAAAAGATTCCTGTTTTCGTCTTCCTGCAGTAACTACGGGGCCGGCGGCGACGCGATGCTGAACGAAGATTCGCCTCTGAATCCGGTTACTCCGTACGGTATTTCGAAAGTGCAGGCCGAACAGGGGATCGCGACGCTCGCGAGCAGCGATTTCACGCCCGTGTTCCTGCGGTCCGCGACAGCTTACGGCGTCTCTCCCCGGCTCCGGTTCGATCTCGTCCTGAACAATCTCGTCGCGTGGGCATTTACGACGGGAGACGTTCTCATCAAGAGCGACGGCACGCCGTGGCGGCCGATCGTACACATCGAGGACATCAGCCAGGCATTTCTCCGGGCACTGGAAGCGCCCGCCGCGAACGTGGCGAACAGGGCATTCAATGTGGGGCGTACGGACCAGAACTATCGCATTCGCGAACTGGCGGACATCGTTCAGGAGACCGTGCCGGGGTGCCGCATCCGATACGCGGCGGATGCCGGACCGGACAAGCGATGTTATCGGGTGGATTGCAGCCGGATCCGGCAGGCGCTGCCGGGTTTTCAACCCTCGTGGGACGCCCGCCGGGGCGCGGGCCAACTGTACGATGCCTACAAGGCGACCGGGGTGACGGTCGGGGATTTCGAGGGTCCGCGATACAAGCGAATCGCGCACCTGCGGGATCTGGTGGATCGCAAGGTTGTCGATTCGCGCTTAAGACGGAGCTACGTTGCGGCGGCCGCCGGGCGAGGGGACGTCTGATGCCAGGTTCGCTTACGTGCCGGTCCTGCGGTTCGGAAAGGCTGGAGCCTTTTCTCTCGCTGGGAGCGACGCCCCTTGCCGACGGGCTCCTTTGCGCCGATCAGTTGCGCGGTCCGGAGATCACGGCTCCACTCGATGTCGTGTTCTGTGAAGACTGCGCGCTCGTGCAGATTACCGAGACGGTTCCGCCGGAGATCCTGTTCGGCCAGGATTATCCTTACTTCTCGTCCGTGTCCAGCGCTCTCCTCGATCACTTCCGGAGGAGCGCCGAACACATCCTCGCGAGCCGAAAGCTGGATTCCCGATCGTTGGTCGTCGAAGCTGCTTCGAACGACGGGTATATGTTGCGGAACTTCACGAGCCGCGGCATTCCAGTACTGGGAATCGACCCGGCTCCGGCGCCTGTCAAGGCGGCGCGGGCCGCGGGCGTCGAGACGATCAACGATTTCTTCGGCCTGGAACTGGCCCGGAAACTCCAGGCGGAAGGATGCGCGGCGGACGTGTTTCTGGCAAACAATGTCCTCGCGCACGTCGCCGATCTCAATGGCTTCGTCGAGGGCTTCCGGCTTCTGCTGAAAGACGACGGAATCGCGGTGATCGAATGTCCTTACGTTGCCGATCTTGTCGGACACTGCGAGTTCGACACGATCTATCACCAGCATCTGTGCTACTTCTCGGCGACTTCGCTCGACCGTCTCTTCCGGCGGCATGGCTTGTTCCTCAATGAGGTCGAGCGAACCGGGATCCATGGCGGGTCTCTGCGCCTGTTTGTCGAAAAGCAAGAGAACGTGGGGGCATCGGTGCGGGATCTTCTCGAGCGGGAAAAGACGGAGGGCATTGCGACGCTCGACTACTACCTCAGCTTTGGGCAGCGCGTGCGGGCGATCCGGGACTCGCTTCGCGCTCTTCTGACGCAGCTCAAGGGTTCGGGTAAGAAGATCGCGGGTTATGCCGCGGCGGCGAAAGCGACCACGCTGCTTTCGTATTGCGGTATCGACCGCGACACGCTCGACTACATCGTGGATCTGAACCGGTTCAAGCAGGGGCGGTTCATGCCGGGGAACCATCTTCCGATTTACGAACCGGAACGTCTGCTCCGGGATAAACCCGACTACGTATTGCTGCTCGCCTGGAACTTCGCGCCCGAAATCATGGAGCAGCAGAAAGAGTATCGGACCGCGGGGGGGAGATTTATTATCCCGATTCCGCAGCCGGCGATCGTTTGAACGCGGAAAGAGGGACCGCCATGATGACTGTCAATGTCGACTCGCTTCTTCCGGATAACATCCGGCGCGAACGTCTTTACCGGGGAGACATCTTCCTGTTCTCGCCCCGGCCGAGTTCGATCGCGCTCTGCGAGTTCGCGCGTGAAATGATTTGCGATGCGTTCGGAACAATCGATCCGCGCACCGCGCAGTATGAGATGCCGGTCGAGAAATATGTATCGATCGTGGCGCCGCTCAAGCCCCGTTTTATTCATCACCCGGAATCCCGGCGCCTGATCCGGGAAATCCTGCAGGACGTGGGTGCGGACGTGGAAACGACATATCTCGACGTCCCGCGGCTGCGAATGGTGACGAGCGACGGCTATCTGACGTCCGGAGTCGGCTATGCGCATCATCCGCACCGGGACACGTGGTATTCGGCTCCCGCCACGCAACTCAACTGGTGGCTGCCGATTTATCCCATCGAACCTGAGAATTCGATGGCGTTCCATCCGGCTTACTGGGACCGCGCTGTCAAAAACGGTTCGCGCCGCTTCAACTACTACCAATGGAATGCCGTGGGTCGCGCCTCGGCAGCCAGCTTCGTGAATTCCGATACCCGTGATCAGCCAAAGCCGGAGGAACCGATCGAGCCGGAGCCGGCGATCCGGTTCGTCACGGAACCCGGTGGAATGATCGTTTTCTCCGGTGCGCAGCTTCACTCCACGGTGCCGAATACGTCGGGAGTCGCCCGCTACAGCATCGATTTCCGCACGATCGACATCAACGACACGATCCAGAAACGGGGCGCGCGGAATCTGGACTGGGAATGCACGGGCACATCCCTGCGCGATT
>DASZUZ010000128.1:0-9154 GCA_035547415.1 Bryobacteraceae bacterium
CCGCAGCGATAGCCGCGCCAGCGGACTCTGATAAGTCAGCGGAAACGTCTGCGCATTATAAAAGACCTGCTGGACCGAAGTCGCCGGCATGTTCAGAGATCCGCGCCCGTCCCCCACATCCTTCGTGATGTTATATCCCACGTACAGATCGGCCCTTCCACCGATCGCAAACCGCACCCCCAGATTCGCGGCATGGATGTTGCTGATATAAATCGACTGCATCCCCGTGATCTCGGCAGGTTGCGGCGATCCCGCAAAGAAATCGATCCCGCCGATCGTATCGAGATGCAGCTTCGAGTAAGAAGCATCGAACGAAACCCACGACCGGGCATTCCAGGATGCATCCGCGGTGTAAGTTCTCGACCGCGAGCTATAAGCCGTGATCTGGATCGAGTTATTGTTGTAATTCTCCAGATAGCCGGCGCTTAGCGTGAGAGCTTTTGTCCGGTACTGCGCCTTCGTCCGGATCGCATGATAATTTCGCAGACTGATGGGCGTGAACGGATTATTATTGCGTCCGATCTCGCCTTCCAGATGCACGCGAAGCGCCTTCCAGGGCAGCCAGTTGACACCCGCAACGCCCGCCCTTGTCTGGTTCGATTGCTCCGCCGTGATGCCGTCGAAGGGGAAACCGGCGACCCCGAAATCTTCGGTCGAACGAATCAGGCGATCGGCATACCGGAACCCTCCGAACGCGTCCAGTTTCTTTGAGAAGCGATACCGCACATCCGTCGCGTTGGTCACGAGCCGGATCGACAACATCTGAAACGCGAGTGTCGAAAAGGTAAACGTGGAATTATCGAACTGCCCGAAGACGTTGTTGCCCAGCATCCGCGTATTCGCCACGGACGTGTTATTGATCAGACTCAACCGGCTCGCCGGGAACAGCGTGAAGTTGAAGTCGCCCGTGGTCACGGGACGCTCGCCGGATCCGGTAACGATGATCTGGCGGTTCTGCGTGCTCGAGAAGCGGTCAATTCCGGCCGCCGCTTCGTTCTGGACAAAATCGCCGCGCGTTCCGGCATAAGTGACGCGGGCATTCAGCGCGATCCATTTCCGCTCTCCATACAGATTGCCCATCCATCCCGGAGTTCGGCCCCGATAGGGCTGAGCCCGATTGAAGAAAGCGAGCCCGTTCGTCTGCGTGGTCTGCAGATGGTCTGCCGTGTCTTCCTTGAAGTACTCCCAGCGGCGCTGGACCGTAAGCCGGAAGCCCTTCAACAATACGTCTCCCCCAAGCCGGTACTCGTTGTACTGCTGCCGGATATTCCGGAAGAGAGGAAACACGTCGCCCCGGTTATCGAATTCCTGTTCCGTGGTCAGCGCCGGGCCGCTCTGCGCGACCCGGCTGTAGCCTGCCCGCACGCGAAACCAGCTCTGCGGGAACAGCGTCAGGTCGTGATCCTGCCACGTGTGGGTCGTGTCCTGAACGTGATCGCCATCGGCGACGGTAAGCCCGGGATTGAAATAGTCGTTCTGCCGCCAGAGCAGATCGTACCGGTAGATCTGATTCTTCTGCACACGCAGCGTCGCCGACTCATAAGGGTCGTTCCCGAGCCCCTGCGTCGAAAGGGCGATCTCGTCGAACCACCTACCGTGGCCATCCTTTGAATTCACCGTCAGGTAACTGCTCAGGAGCCGGACGCCGTCGTGATAGTTCACATCGCTCCGGTACTCCTCCTGACTGCCGCCGATGGTCGCGAACCGGTATCCCAGTTCCCACGACTGCACAACGTTGTAATTTCCCTTATTCTCGCCTCGCGCCGGGCCCACGGGCACATTCGTGGTGGGCGCAACGGTATCCTGCGCCAGAAGGGCCGCCGGCAGGAGAATCAGCAGGAGCCTGTTCGATGCTTTCATCGCATCCCTCCTCATCGCAGGAACATCGGATCCGCATTCGATCCGTGGATTCGGACATGACATAGCGTGCACTTCTGATATCGCGGATCCAGCATGTTATGCGACGCCGTTTGTATGAAAACGCCGTTGTTCTCGCGGCCGAACGTTCCAGCCCCGTTGTGGCATTCGAGGCACATCGTAAAGACCACTGGCCGTCGCAGCAGTTTCGCGTTCGTCGAGCCGTGCGGCGCATGGCAGGCATCGCACCCTTCCACGCGCACGCTGGCATGCTCGAAGACGAACGGCCCGCGCTTATCGACGTGACACTTGAGACACGGCTGCTCATTATCGAGAGCCGTCGTGACCAGCGCCCCGCTCGTACCCGTACGCCACGAAGGCGCGAACGCGCCATGCGGATTGTGGCAGTCCGTGCACTGGATCACGCCCTCGTTGACCCGGTGTTTCGCCGGCATCTCGAACTGCGCCCGGACCGAGGCGTGGCATGAGTAGCAAAGGTCCATCTGCCGTCGCGCGAGCAGAAATTTCGGCGTCGCCGGTTTATGGATCGAATGACAACTCGTACAGACGACGTCCGCTTCCGTGTGGGCGGAGCGCCGGATATTCGCGCGCGACAGATCTTTCGAATGGCAGGTGAGGCAGGTATTCAGCGCCTCTTCGGAGGACAGGACGGAGAAGGCTCGAATGGTGGGCTTACCGCCTCGGGCCGCGACGTGATTGCCCCCCGGTCCGTGGCACCCTTCGCAGCCCGTCCTGTCAGCCGATTCCTTGCCGGAGGCGATCGACTTGAAGTGGGGGTTTTTGTTGAAGTTGAGCCAGACGTCCGGATGACACGTCCTGCAAACCTCGCTGCCCACGAACGGGTTCGCGGGTTTTTGGGCCGTTTGCGCGAGGGCCCCGAATGGCAGCGCGAGCAGGAGTATCCGGATCGATTTCATGTGTCGCCCCCATGAACGATCTCAACAGAAGACAAGTCCGCAGATGTGCGGAAATTGTCAAAAATTTGTACCGGGAGTGACCATGCGAGAATGATTCAGGCTTTTCGAACCCATGTCCCGGCAATTCAATCTGATACCCCATGATGTGCCCCCTGTGGAGACGTCATTTCGCCGCATTGCAAGTCCGTTTCCGCCACCGGAAGGAACGCCCGTCCTCGAAATGCTTCGGCGGATCGAGCCCGTTGCCATGCAGGGCCAGCCGCCGGTGATCTGGGACCGCGCCGAAGGATTTCAGGTGTTCGACCGCTGGGGCAACCGCTGGATCGACTGGTCCAGCGGCGTCCTCATCACGAACGCGGGCCACGGACGAAAAGAAATCGCTGAAGCCATTGAGCGCCAGGCGGCCTCGCACCTTCTCACGAATTACTGTTTTCCGAGCGAGATTCGGGCGCGCCTGGTCGAAAAGCTCTCTTCCATCCTTCCGGAGCCGTTGAAGAAGGTTTTCCTTCTGACGACCGGCTCGGAAACCGTGGAATGCGCCATCAAGTTATGCCGTTTCTGGGGCCTCAAACACGGCGGGCGGCTGAAGCACGTCATCGTCTCGTTCCATCACGCGTTCCATGGCCGCACGCTCGGCGCGCAGCAGGCCGGCGGCATTCCGCCGCTCAAAGAATGGATCGTGAACCTCGATCCGGGGTTCGTGCAGATTCCCTTCCCCGACGGATGGCGGACGCGCGACACTTCGTTTGAAGGCTTCGAGCGCGCCCTGCGCGAGAACGGCGTCGAGCCGGCGAATGTCGCCGGCGTCGTCATGGAAACCTATCAGGGCGGCAGCGCCGCCTTCGCGCCCGTGGAATACATGAAGGCGCTGCGTCAGTGGTGCTCGGGCCACAAAGCGCTGCTCGTGCTGGATGAAGTGCAGGCGGGCTTCGGCCGGACCGGCACGCTCTTCGGCTGGGAGCACGACGGTATCCTGCCCGAGCTCGCCTGTTTTGGCAAAGGCATTTCAAGGTCCCTGCCCCTCTCCGCCGTGGCCGGACGCGCGGACGTCATGGACCTGCCCGCGCCGAACAGCATGACTTCCACCCATACGGGCAATCCCGTGAGCTGCGCGGCTGCGCTGGCATCGATCGATCTGGTCCTGAACGAAGACCTCGCCGGTAAGGCGCGTCGCATGGGAACGATTCTGCAGGCTGAACTCGCTTCCCTGCAGAGGCGCTTCCCGCGCATCGGACGCATTGAGGGCAAAGGGCTGGTGGCAGGCGTTTCGTGCATCCAGCAGGGGAGCCATGAACCCGACGGCGACCTCGCCTGGCGCGTCGTCGAGCGGTGCATCGAGAAGGGCGTGCTGATGTTCGCGCCCGTCGGATATGGCGGAGGCACCATTAAAATTTCTCCGCCGCTTGTGATCACGGAAGAAGCCTTACGCGAGAGCCTCGCGGCGTTCGCCGATGCCTTTGCGGAATCCCTGGACGCAGGCTTGAAAGCCACCCCACGGACGACCGCGGGATGAGTAAAGTTCTCGTCATCGGCGGCGGGATGATCACGCACGATCAGATCCTGCCTTCCCTGCTTCATCTCGAGCGCACGGGTCGCGTGGACGGCATCGAAGTCTGTTCGCGCCGTCAGTCCACGATCGATGCTCTCGCGCAGGCGGACTTTCTGCGTGAGGCATTCCCCTGCCAATCGTTCAGCAGTTTCGCGGGCGACTATCGGGAGCGCATCGCGGCCCTGCCGCCTCGTTCCATCGTCGTCGTGGCGACGCCCGATCCTCTCCATTACGAGATGGTGATGGCGGCGCTCGAAGCCGGGCAGCACGTGATCTGCGTGAAGCCGCTTGTGCTCAAACTGGCGGAGGCGCGAGAGATCGAGCATTATGCGCGGGAACGCGGTTTGTTCGTCGGCGTCGAGTATCACAAGCGTTTCGACGATCGCAGCCTGATGGCGCGCAAACGCTATCGCGAGGGATTGTTCGGGGAGTTCCGGCTCGGCACCGCGTGTCTGCTCGAGAAATGGTATTACCGGGAATCGAATTTTCAGAACTGGTTTACGCGCGAGAACTCGGATGCCTTCACCTACATCGGCTGTCATTATGTCGATCTGGTGGCGTTCATCACGGGTCTGATGCCCGTGGCAGTAAGCGTCTTCGGCATTCCGGACCGTTTTCCGAATGGCAAAGAAGGCTACCTCTGGACGGATGCGCGTGTGATCTGGAGCAACGGAGCCTGTCTGAATGTGCAGAACGCGCTCGGGTTCCCGAACGCGGCGCCGGGCACAAACACGCAGAGCCTCACCCTGTACTGCAGCGGCGGGGGGAACGGCGCGCTCATCTCGCACTCCGACCAGTACCGCGGACTCAAATACAGCTACACGAACGGGCAATACGCCGAGCCAAGTCCCGATTACTTCCAGTACGTCGAATGGAGCGGCCCGGGGCTCAAGCCTGTTGGTTACGGTTATCGCTCGATCGAGGCGCTGGTGGAAGCCTGCGCGAGCGGCGCGGTGGACCACGACCTGATCGCGACGCCCGCCAACAGCTGCTATAACGAAGCGGTCATCGAAGCCGCGCGCGAATCGCTCGCGCGCAACGGCGAAACGATTCAGGTCTGCTCCTGATCGATTTACTTCTCGACGGCAGGCAAGGGCACGCAAGGAACCGCCACGCCGGTGACGCCCGGCTGCTGTCGGAGAGCACCAGGCGCGCGGGTCCCCCGCAACCCGCAAGGGATAATATGATTGCTATGCCGATTTACGAATACCTCTGCGAGTCGTGCGGGAACAGGTTTGAGAAACTTGTTCGGCGTTCCGACGACGTCCTCGAGTCCGGCTGTCCTTCATGTGGACAGAAGCATCTGAAGCAGGAATACTCCACCTTCGCGCCGCGCGCCGGATCCGCATCGGGACCCGCTGAGATGCCGGCTTGCCCGGGCGGCATGTGCGGCAATCCCGGAATGTGTGGACGCAACTGACATGGCGAGTCCCGTTACCAGCGCTGTAACCACGTCTCTCGAAGACGCAGAGATTCTTTCGCCGGCCGCCCAGGAATTCCTGGCGGAACTGCACCGCAAGTTCGACGCCCGCCGTATCGCGCTGCTCGAACGCCGCGCCGTCCGGCAGCAGGAGATCGACGAAGGCAAACTGCCCGATTTTCTCGAGGAGACCCGGCACATCCGCGAATCCGAGTGGACTGTCGCACCGATTCCGGCCGATCTTCAGGACCGTCGCACCGAGATTACCGGGCCGACCGACCGCAAAATGGTCATCAACGCCCTGAACTCCGGCGCGAGCATGTTCATGGCGGACTTTGAAGACGCCAACTCACCGACAGCTCGCAACGTGATCGACGGCCAGCGCAATCTGATGGACGCCATTCGCCGCACCATCAGCTTCACGGGTCCGGAAGGCAAGCAGTATCAGCTTGGCGAAAAAACAGCCGTACTGCTGGTTCGTCCGCGCGGCTGGCATCTCACGGAGAAGCACTTCCATGTCGATGGCGCCCCGATGTCCGGCGGGCTGTTCGACTTCGGACTGTACTTCTTCCACAACGCGGCTGAGTTGATGAAACGGGGCTCGGGCCCTTATTTCTATCTGCCGAAGCTGGAATCCCACCTCGAAGCGCGCCTCTGGAACGATGTTTTCGAATTCGCGCAGGACTATGTCGGCGTCCCGCAGGGAACGATCCGGGCGACGGTGCTGATCGAAACGATTCTCGCCGCCTTCGAGATGCACGAGATTCTCTGGGAACTGCGCAAACACTCCGCCGGCCTGAACTGTGGGCGGTGGGACTACATCTTCAGCTTCATCAAGAAGTTCCGCAACCGTCCGGATTTCATGCTGCCCAACCGCGCGCAGGTCACCATGACCGTGCACTTCCTCGCCTCGTATGTCGATCTGCTGATTCAGACCTGTCACAAGCGCGGCATTCACGCGATGGGCGGCATGGCGGCGCAGATTCCGATCAAGAACGATCCCGAGGCTAATGAACGCGCCCTCGAAAAAGTGCGCCTGGACAAGCTTCGCGAAGTCAAAGCCGGGCACGACGGAACGTGGGTGGCGCATCCGGGTCTCGTCGGCGTGGCGAAGCAGGTTTTCGACGAATACATGCCGCAGGCGAACCAGATCGACCGTAAACGCGAAGAAGTCCACGTGACCGCGAAAGATCTGCTCGCCATCCCCGAAGGAACGATCACGGAAGAAGGTCTGCGGCTGAACGTCGATGTCGGGATTCAGTACCTCGAAGCCTGGCTGCGCGGCAATGGCGCCGTACCGATTTACAACCTGATGGAAGATGCGGCTACCGCCGAAATCTCGCGGGCACAGGTCTGGCAGTGGGCGAAACATGGCGCCAAACTGGAAGATGGCCGTCCGGTGACGCCGGACCTGGTGAAGCAGACCATCGGCGAAGAACTGGCGAAGATGCGCGACCGGGTGGGCGCGGAACGCTTCGAAAAGGGCAAGTTCAAGGTCGCCGCCGAGTTGTTCGAGCGCATGATGCTTTCCGGCGAGTTCAACGATTTCCTGACGCTCCCGGCGTATCAGTACCTGGATTAAGCGATACCGGATTCCGGGGCTCCGATTAATTCCTGGAATCCGGTCTATAAAAAGAAGCGATTGCTGAATGCCGTCGCTTTCACTGATACTAAGTCTTTTACCGGACAAGATCGAGCGTTAGCCGGGACTCCGTCCTGCTCCATGGTGGACGTCTGCGCATCTGTCAAATCCAAACGCAATACGGAGAAGAATGTCTACTCAACTACAGGATTTTCTCAGTCTGCCTTACGCAGAGCTCGAAGAACTGAATCTGAAGGCGAAAGAGCAGCGCGCCAAACGCGTTCCTCTGGACAAACTTCAGGAAGAACGGATCAAGTACCTTACCGACGAGAAGCGCATCAAGGCCGTCACCGTCATGTTCAGCGACCTCGAAGGCCGTCTGCACATGCTCGATTACGACAAGAAGTTCCTCGTCAAGAGCGCGGATAACCTGACGTTCGACGGCTCCTCGATCCGCGGGTTTACCGCCCAGAAGGAGAGCGACCTCCGCCTCCGGATGGACTGGAACGCGTTTTACTGGGTTCCGGCCGACTACTTCGGCGCCGGCAAGGTTCTCGTGTTCGGCGAAGTCATCGAGAAGGACGGCACGCGGGCCTATTCGGCCGACATGCGCGGCATCCTGAAAGAGTTCGCCAACGAGCAGTACGCGAAAAGCGACTACACGCTGAACGCGGCCAACGAAATCGAAGGCTTCCTGTTCAACGGTATCGACGCCGAGAAGCGCTACCACGAGACCGGCAAGTTCGAATACGTGAACACCGGCGGGTACTACCACTCGCTGCCGGGCGACACGCTGCGCATGTTCATCGACAAGGCGGCCGAAGTGCAGCGGGCGATGGGCTTCCAGAACGAGAAGGACCACCCGGAAGTCGCGCCGTCGCAGTTCGAAATCAACTACGGCTATGGCGACGTCGTCTCCGCCGCCGATCAGATCCAGCTCTACAAGTTCCTTTGCCGCCAGGTCGCCCGGAACATGGGTCTCACGGCGAGCTTCCTGCCGAAGCCGGTCGTCGGCGTCAACGGCAGCGGCATGCACACCAACGTGTCGATCTCGAAGGGTGGCAAGAACCAGTTCTGGGATCCGAAGGGCGAAGAAAAGCTGAGCTCGGAAGGCTGGAGCTTCATCGATCGCATCCTCAGCCACGGCAATGACATCTGCCTGCTGCTGAACGCCAGCGTGAACGCGTACCGCCGGCTCGACCCGCACTTCGAAGCGCCGAACCAGATCATCGCCTCCGCTGTCGACCGCGGATCGATGGTTCGCATCCCGATCGGCAACGAGAAGAGCGCGCGCGTCGAAGTTCGCTCGGTCGGACCGGACGCCAATCCGTACATGGTGCTCTACTCGGTGTTCAAGACGGGCATTGATGGCGACATCGCCAACATCCCGAACCTGCGCACCGCCAAGCGGTACCTGCCGGACAACATCTACGACGCTCTGGAAAACTTCCGGAAAGCGGAGTGGACGACGAAGCTGCTCGGCGAAGACGTGAAGGCTCGCTACGCGGACCTCAAACAGGCTTCCGCGGACCGCTGCTCCCGCCTGCTCGGCACCACCGTCAAGACACCGGAAATTCAGTTTCACCACGAGGTTTACAACCAGTTCCTCTGGAACCAGTTCTAAGCCGTTTTTGCCGTCTGCCTCCGAAAGCCCCGGCCACATGGCCGGGGCTTTTTTCTATTTGTACTTCTCGACGGCTTCGGCGCATCGGGTCAAAGTCGCCGCAATCGTCGTTTTCGTCGCGGCGCCTCCATAGATGAGCGCGGGTTGCCCGTTTTTCCATTCAAAGGCGCAGATGTAAGGATCG
>DASZUZ010000129.1:0-5886 GCA_035547415.1 Bryobacteraceae bacterium
CAAGAGCGCTCATTCCCGTCCATCTCTTCGGTCAGACCGCCGATATGGACCCGATCATGGAACTCGCCCGGCGCCACAGCCTCCCGGTGATCGAGGACGCGGCGCAGGCGCTCGGCGCGTCTTATAAGGGGCATGCGGCCGGTTCGATCGGCTCCTTCGGGACGTACAGTTTTTTCCCCTCGAAGAATCTCGGCGGACTCGGGGACAGCGGTCTGCTGGTGACCAATGATGATGCGCTCGCCGCGCGCGCGCGAATCCTGCGGATGCACGGCATGGAGCCGAAGTATTACCACAAATACGTCGGCGCCAATTTCCGGATGGACGCTTTGCAGGCGGCGCTGCTGCGGGTCAAGCTACCGCACCTGAAGGACTACTGCGCGGAACGCCGCGAAAACGCCGCTTACTATACCGGGCATCTGGGGCGCGTGCCCGGCATCGCGGACGGTTCGCTGATCGCGCTGCCCGTTGCCTGCCCCGACCGCGATCATATCTGGAATCAGTACACGCTGCGGGTGCGCGAAGGCCGGCGCGACTCTCTGCAGCAGTTCCTGCGGGAGAAGGCGATCGGCAGCGAGATTTATTATCCGGTGCCGATGCACCTGCAGGAGTGTTTCGCGGACGCGGGCGCTCAGTCCGAACATCTGCCCGTTTGTGAGGCGCTCTCGCGCGAAGTCCTCAGCATTCCGATCTTTCCGGAACTCACGCGGGACCAGCAGGATTACGTGATCGACGCGATCCTGGCCTGGCTCGGCGACGTACAATCGAAGCAGTGAGCGCGAAACGATTTTTCCTCGTCGCAGGCTGTCTCGCCGCCGGTCTCTGCTGCGCGGCGCAGAGCGACTCGCAGGACAGGAAACAAGCCCCGAAAGGTGACGTGGCCAGGGGCAAAGTCGTTTTCGAGAACAACTGCGATGAATGCCACGACGCTTACAGCAAAGAAGAGCGCGTAGGCCCGGGCCTGCAGGGACTGAAAGCGGGCAAACTCCCCGACGGCCGAGCCGCGACCCATGACAAGCTTCTGGACATCATCAACACCGGTCCCGCCGAGATGACCTCGTTTCAGGACCGGCTGACCGAGCAGGAAAAAGAAGACGTCGTCGCCTTCGTGATGACGTTGTAGCCACTGTGGCGCCGAGCTTCCGCCCGGCGCAAACCCGCTTAAGCGATCAGATCCCTCACCACATTTCCATAGACATCCGTCAAACGGAAATCCCGGCCCGCATAACGATACGTCAATTTCTCATGATCCAGACCCAGTTGATGCAGAATCGTCGCATGCAGGTCATGAATGGAGACCGGTTTCTCGACGGACTTAAACCCGAACTCATCCGTCTCCCCGTAGGCGATCCCCGGCTTCACGCCGCCCCCGGCCATGAACATCGTGAACCCGTACGGATTATGGTCGCGCCCGTCCCCCGCTTCCGAAACCGGAGTGCGCCCGAACTCGCCGCCCCACACGACCAGCGTTTCGTCCAATAGCCCGCGCTGCTTCAGATCCCTGATCAGCGCCGCGGTCGCCTGATCCATATCCGGGCACCGCTCCCGCAGATTTTTATTCAGCGTCTTGTGGTCATCCCACGGCTGGCCCGGACCGTAGTGAACCTGGACATATCGCACCCCCTGCTCTACCAACCGCCGCGCCAGCAGGCAACCCGTCGCGTATGGCGATGACCCGTATTCATTCCGAACCGATTCCGGCTCCTTCCGGATATCGAACACTTCCGAAGCCGTGAACTGCATCCGGTAAGCCTGTTCCATCGACTGAATGCGTCCGTCCAGAAACGCATCCTGCCCGAAAGAAGCCTCCTGCGCCCTGTTCATGGACTGCAGGAAATCAAGCTGTTCCCTCTGCGCCGTCTTATCCATGCTCGTGTTGCGCAGATAGCGGATCATCTTGTCCGGATCGGAATCGCTGTTGTTGATGACCGTGCCCTGATACTTCACGGGCAGAAATCCGGACCCGGAGAACAGGCTGCCGCCCCCCGGACTCAGCGCCACGAAAGCGGGCAAATTCTGGTTCTCCGTCCCCAGCCCGTAAGTCACCCACGACCCCATGCTCGGCCGGAACGAAATGATGCTGCCGGTGAAGTACAGATTCCGGCCCGGTTCGTGATTCGCGATGAACGAATACACTGACTTGACCACGCACAGATCGTCCGCGCATTCCGAGAGCTTCGGCAGCAGTTCGCTGATATCGATCCCGTTCCGCCCATACTTTCTGAACTGGAACCCGGAAGGCAACAGGCCGCCTGTCTTGCGCTCCGTACGGAGATCGACGGAATCGGGCCGCTGGCCGGCGTATTTGACGAGACTCGGCTTCGGATCGAACATGTCGAGCTGCGAAGGTCCGCCCGTCATGAAGAGCGAGATCACATGCTTCGCCTTCGCCGGAAAATCGGTTCCGACCGGGCGCAGCGTCGCTCCCTGCGCGGCGGGCGTCGCCAGCAGGTCCGCGAGCGCGGCGCCGCCGAAGCCCGCGCAAAGGTTCGATATCCACTGTCGTCTTGAAATCATGGCCAGAAAATCTCCTCGGTCGTTGCGAGCATGGTCTGCGTGACTCGCGCGAGCGGCGCGCGGCCGAGATACGTCAAAGCCGAATCGATCTCCGCCGGGCTCGGGTCCCGCGAAAGAATCTTCCGGTACAGATCGCGGATCTTCGCCGCGCCCTGCTCCTGCTCGACTGAGTTCGCGAGACTGGTCGCAAGATTCTCGATGAACGGGCTGTTCATGACGAACAACTGCTGCAGCGGGGTCATCGTATCCACGCGCGACGGGCTGTGCTGCATCGGGCTCGGGAAATCGTAGATGCGCAGAAGATCGTTCAGACGCGCGCGGCTGATCTTCGCGTACAGCGTGCGCCGGTAATTGCCGGCCTCTTCCAGATCGACCGACGGCCCATACATCTTCAGATCCAGAATCCCGGCGGAGCGAAGCATCGTATCCCGGTAAGCTTCGATATCGAGCCGGCGCGGATTCATGCGCCACAGCAGGCGATTCGTTTCGTCCTTCTCCATTCCGTCCGCTCGCGGATGGCTCGCCTGACGATACGCGGAGGAGAGCAGGATTTCCCGCTGCAGCCATTTGATCGACCAGCCGTGGGCGATAAACCGCGCGGCGAGATCGTTGAGCAGTTCGGGATGCGTCGGCTTGTCGCCCCGATCCCCGAAGTCGCTCGGTGTCCCGACCAGGTAAGCTCCGAAGCTCTCGCCCCAGACCCGGTTCACAAAGACCCGTGCGGTCAGCGGCGCAGCATCGGTCACAATCGCTTCCGCCAGATCCAGACGGCCGGAGCCGTGCGTGAACGTTTTGCCCGGCGTCGTCGAGAGCACCGTCAGGAACGAACGGGCAACCGGCGTGCCTTTGCCCGTGCCGCCGGTGCCACGGAAGTAAACCGGCAGATCGTGCGGCGTGCCCGGCTTGAACTCCTCCATCGTGTAATCCGGATGGGATCCGTCCAGCCACAAACCGGCGTCGTAAACGGCGTTGACGAAGGGAGCCTGCCTTTCCGCCATACTCGGGCCGCCGCGTCCGCCGCCGCCTTTTTTCGGCGAAAGCGTCTGTTCGATCAGATCCGCCAGTTCCGGATGCTGGTCGCGAATCGCCTCCAGTTCCGGCCGGAGTTTGTCCTGCTCCGCCTTGTACAGCGCAATCTTTTCGGCCGCGGACTTCTGATCGATGTCCTTGTTCCCGCTCAGGTTCGTAATGCCGCCCTGAAGATCCGTGTATCGCTGACGCGCCCAGATGAAGCGCTTCTCCGTTTCCGGATCGAGCTTTGCCAGCGGACGCACGGCGGATGCGGTGGAAGCGAATACGCCCGCCATCGCGTAATAATCTTTCGTTGTGATCGGGTCGAACTTGTGGTCGTGGCAGCGCGCGCAGCCAACCGTCAGGCCCAGCATCCCGCGGCTGACCGCGTCCAGCCGCTCATCCCACTCGTCGAGCATGAGGCCTTCGATCACGTCCTTCGAAAGCTTAAACTCTTTGTGCTCGACCGGTCCCAGCCCGGAGAATCCCAGCGCGGCGAGATCGGCGCGCGAAGCGTCCGGCATCTGATCGGCGGCCAGTTGCAGCTTCAGGAACTTGTTGTAAGGGACGTCTTTGTTGAAGGCATCGATGACCCAGTCGCGATACCGCCACGCATACGCGTACTGCGCGCCGGCCAGTCCGTCTTCAGCGTACCGCGAAACGTCCAGCCAGTATCGGGCCCAGCGCTCGCCATATTGCGGCGAGGCAAGCAGGCGGTCAATCAGCTTCGCGTACTTGTCCGGGGATTGGTCGTTCGCGTAGCTCTCGACTTCTTCGTAACTTGGCTTGTATCCGACAAGATCGACGTAGACCCGCCGGACCAGCGTCCGCGAATCGGCTTCGGGCGAAGGCTTCAGGCCGTTGCTTTCCAGCTTCGCGAGGATGAACGCATCGATCTTCGACTTCACCCACGCTTCGTTCTTTGCCTTCGGTGCGGGGATCTCGCGCACCGGCTGAAATGCCCACCACTTCCGACCCTGCGCGAAGTCGATTACGCGAGGGCCTCCGGCTGACGCGCCGGGAGTGGTCGTCACGGTTCGCGGGTCAGGCGCGCCTGCGGCGATCCATTGTTCGAAATCCTTGACGACGTTATCGGGCAACTTACCCGCGGGCGGCATCTTCGGAACGTCGTTGTACCGCAGCACGCGCATCAGCAGGCTGGCATCCGGTTTTCCGGCAACGAGAATCGGACCCGAATTGCCGCCGTTCAGCACGCCGGTCTTCGTATCCAGCACCAGGCCGCCCATCGGGGATTTCAGTTTCGAGGAGTGGCATCCGTAGCAATTGGTCGCGAGAACCGGGCGGATCTTGTTTTCGAAAAACTCCGCGCCCGGTGTCTCCGCGCCCAACTGCATTGCCGTGGCGAAAACCGCCAGGCAAAATAGCTTTCCTCTCACGCTCGTTATACCCTCCAGGCCGTTAAACGTAAACGTTTTCGGCCATTCTATAACGACGCTTTCGTTTCCTCCGCGCGGCTTCCCGACAGCACTATGCCGCCTCCGGACGTCAACGCGATCCGGGCGTCTGCAATGCCCGAACGGCGACGATTTCCGTCTTCGATGCCGTGCCGCCGATCGAACGAACGCGCAGCAGTGTCTCCTTGTATCTCGGACTATCTCCCGAAGGGCGCGGGACCAGCCCGTTCATCGCAAACTCCACCGCGGCTTCGACTCCCAGCATGTCAATCGCGTTGAATATCAGGACGTTTCCGCCGTGGCCAGGGCCGGGCAACAGCGCGATGTCAACGTAAGTTTCGTCCTTCGAGGGCGAGCGACGGTAAGTCTTCGCTTCACCGTGGCTCGGCGCGCGGTTCTCAAGGTAAGGTGTCCTGGTCTCGGGATCGATCCGGATCGGATAGTTCATCGTTGCTTCGAAAAGCTCGACCCACGGCACGCTGAGACGGCTGCCGAGCACGACAAAGTTGTCGGTCTGGAACTCACGAACGTTCAGATGACGCGGGTGCCGGATTGCCGGGCTGACCCCGTAGTAGCGCCGCGCGAACTCAGTCAACCGCGAAGTAACCGCTGTAGACCCGAGAGACGTGGTTTGCCGTCCGCCGAGGAAGCGCACGACGCGTTCCAGTTCACCGCTGGCGTTCGCCGTCAGATTGGCCGGGTACTGCGGGCTGAGATACCTCTCGAGGGAAATATCCACGAGAAGCAATTCCCGAAGTTCGTAACAGGCCGCGTCCGCGACAACGATGTTCGTCTTCTCATCCTGCCGGAATACCTGCTGCCACAAAGGATCCGGCGAGGGCGTGCGGCCGGGCGCCGCGCGGGTGAGGAACGCGGTCGTCGCGCCCGCCGCGACAGCCAGAAGCGCGCCCGCAACGACGAACAGCCAACTCCGATCTCTAAAGGC
>DASZUZ010000130.1:0-2803 GCA_035547415.1 Bryobacteraceae bacterium
GGGATCCGCCTTGACCATTTTGTTGCGCTCGGCGTCGAGTTCGTCATAAATGCGCTCGACTTCCGTGAGGGCCTTCTTCTCGGCCACGGGGTCTTTGGATCCAATGGTCTCGGTACCCTTGAAGGCCATGTGTTCGAACATGTGGGCGAGACCGGTTTTGCCTTTTGGATCGTCCACGGAACCGGCGTTGACGTACGTATGGAAGGACACGACCGGCGCTTCATGCCTTTCGAGGACGATGAAGTGAAGGCCGTTGGCCAGGGTGAATTCGGTGACGCGCTTCTCGAAGTCCGCCAGGTTCTGGGCAGAGAGAGAGCCTGCGAGCACCATGGGCAGAAGCAGATGGGCCAGTTTCACAGTTTTGCTCTATGGTTCAATTCTACCGATGCGCCCGATGGGCGTACGGGTACCTGTCAGAAAAGACGCATCAAGCAGATTCTGGTTTGGGCGCCTTCTATTTGTGCTTCGCGTCTTCGGAGTACTGCGCCTGGGGGCGGTTTAATTTGATGGACACGGTCTGCTCAGGCTGGTCAAGCTGATAGACGTCGCCGTAGGTCTGATAGGCAGTGGCAATGACCTGTATGGTGACCTCGCCCTGCGGGATGGACGGGATGGTGACGCTGCCTTCCTGATTCGTCTTCGTCTCCCAGTTGGTGACGATCTTCTTCAGATTGACGTTGCGGCCGTGCCGGAACCGGACGACAACACTCGCCCGTCCGATCGGCTTCCCGGAATCCGCTGAGTTCACTTGTACCGTCAACTTCGTGTCAGCCGCAAAAACGGGAAGGGAGCAGAGAGCCAGGAGCATCACCCAGAGCGTGCGCATGCATTCATTATGCGATATCAGGCAGCAGGAAACGTCGTGGTTCTCCCGCTGCCGCGGTGACCGCCTCCGCCGCCAGATAGCCGCTGCGGACAGCGCCTTCCATGGTGGCGGGCCAGCCGGAACGGGTCCAGTCTCCAGCAAGGAAAAAATTGGAGAGAGCGGTGGCGGTGAGGGGCCGAAGCTGTTCAAGACCAGGTTTCGCGGAGAACGTCGCGCGCACTTCCTTGATGACCTGCGCTTTTTCGAGGCTCGCTTCTTTCACGGCCGGGAAGAACTCGGCCAATTCACGGAGCGCCAGGTCGATGATCTCGTTGCGCGGCATTCCGGTCAGGCTCCGCGAAGCGCTGACGACAAGCTGTACGTAGCGACCCTCGCCCTTATTGAAGAACCACTGGATCGTGCGGTCGAGGAGCGTGGCATGCGGGAGGTCGGTAATCGACCGATCGAACCAGAGATGGATGCCAGTGATGGGGGAATGCTCGAAGGCCGTCCATTCGATGGGCAACTCGGGCGCGAGCGGGCGCAGTTTTTCAAAAGGAAGGCAGGAGACGTAATAATCCGCGTTCTCCCGAACGCCCCCGGCGTGAATCGCGGTGACGGCACCGCCGTTCTGTTCAATGGCCGTAACGGCAGAGCGAGGCCGGATGCGGACGGCCCGCGACAGGGAATGCTCGTCGTAGAGTTCCCGGAGAGGCACGTCGGGCACTCCCATTTCATAGGAGTCGGCGCGAGCGATCATCCCGAGCCAGAAGACCTGAAAGCCGTGCGCCGCGGCCATGCGGTCGAGTTCTTCGTTGATTGCGCTGACGAGCACCTGGCGCCAGTAGCGTTCGATGGCGCGTTCGGTCTGGCGTTTTTCGCGAAGCCAGTCGAGCATCGAAATCCGGTCGAGATCGGTGCGCCCGCGCTCGCGCGGGATCGCATTCATGGCGCGGGCGATCGCGATTTTGTCGGCCAGCCCCAGGTACTTCAGGCCAAGAAAGGATCCGGCGAAATGAGCAGGCGCGGGCAGGAAGCCGCGCTTCATCACGGACTGGCGGCCGCCGGGTTCAATGAAACAGAATTCGCGGTAAAAGCGGATCTTGTCGCTGACGCCGAGGCGTTTATAGAGATCAAGCAGATTGACACAGCAGCGCAGGAGAACGTGCTGGCAGTTGTCGACCATCTCGGCTTCTTCCCCGCCGACGGGCCACGAGGTAGCCCGGCCGCCCAGGAACGCGCGCGCTTCGTAGAGATCGACTTCGAAACCCGAGGAACCGAGAGCGGTGGCGGCAGCGAGACCGGCCAGTCCGCCGCCGATGACCGCAACGCGAGGCATTAAGCGGTGCGGTTCTCCCGAAGATTGCGGGCGGAGGAATTCACAAGATCGCGGCCAGCGGTCCCCATGAAATCACTATATACCGGCCAAATCCGCGCGTTCTCAGCAGCGCCGGGGCGTTTCTTTCGTATAATTCCAACCAGTGCGCAAAACCGCTCTTCTGTTTCTTTGCCTCGCGACGATTTCGTGTTCGCGGAAGACACCGGCTTCAGACTTTCCGAAGGTGGCCGAAGAAGCCGTTTACAAAATTCTGTCGTTTTCGCCTGTTACGGCGTCGGGACAGGGGCTGCATCAATATCAGGGCCAGGATTTTGACCGCGAACTGGACAATCTGAGTTTCCGCGCGATACAGAAGGAACGCGAGTATTACGCGGAACTGCACAAGAGGCTCGAGCAGTTCGATAAGGAATCGCTTTCCCCTGAGGATCGCGCCGATTACGACGTGATCGAGTATCAGATTGGCCTCGGGCTCTTCGATATCGACATCGCGCGCTCGTGGCAGCGCAGCCCTCAATCGTATGTCGAACTTCTGGGCACGGCGCTGTTCAACCCTCTGGTGCTCGAATACGCTCCGAAAGAGCAACGGTTTCAGCACATCATTTCTCGGATTGAAAAGATTCCGGGATTTCTGGATGTGGCAAGGCGGCAGTTGTCGAATG
>DASZUZ010000131.1:0-14009 GCA_035547415.1 Bryobacteraceae bacterium
AACTCACGCCGGGTTCGGCAAACACGGGAGCGACTTTCCGTCAGACGGTTCTCGGCCTCAAATTCGATGGACCTGCCTTGCCCGGAGGCGGCAAGGCGAGCGGGTCCATCTATATGGACTTCTGGGGCGGCAGTGCGGCGGCGAGTAACAATTTGTTTCGCATCCGTCTCGCGACGGTCGATCTCGCATGGAAAAACACGACGCTCACGGTCGGTCAGGATAAACCGATCGTAGCGCCGCGCGAACCGACCACGCTCGCGCAGGTAGGCCTCGCGCCTCTGAGCGGAGCCGGCAACCTGTGGAGCTGGCAGCCCCAGGCCCGCATCGAACAGCGGATTCCGTTCGGCGAAGAAACAGGATTACGCGCCGAAGCGGGCGTCTATCAGACGTCGGAGGTGTATCCCTCGGGCAGTCCCGCCTCGTTTGCGAATACGCTGGAGCGTGCCCGCCCGGCGTGGCAGGGCCGGTTCAATTTCTACACCGGGCCCGAGAACCGGCGGTTCGAAATCGCTCCCGGCTTCAGCGTCAGCAACAGCCACGTAGCGGGGGACTACGCGGAGTCGCGCCTGGCCACGCTCGACTGGTTTGCCCGGCCCGTCTCCTGGTTCGATTTCACGGGCGCGTGGTTCCACGGACAGAACGCTGCCGGCCTCGGGGGACTGCGACAGCCATTCAGCATTCTTGCGAACGGCGCGGTTTCCCCCGTTCACGTCAATGGAGGCTGGGCGCAACTCGCGTTCTATCCGGCCTCACGGCTTTCTTTCCATTTCTACGGCGGGGAAGAGGCGGACAGCGGCGCGGGCCTCGCGAACGGCAGCATCTCGCGCAATCTCACTTACGCGGGAAATCTGATTTACAAACTCGCGCCGAACGTCCTTGCTGCTTTTGAGGTTTCGCGCAATCACACGAATTACATCGAACAGGGAAAGCGCTTCAATACGCACTATGATCTGGCGATTGGTTACCTGTTTTAGCCTTTCCGCGCTGACGCTTCAGGCGGTGATGGTCTCCGGCGTCGTCTCTCTTCGCGACTCGCGCTCGGACGTGGTCAATAAGCGGAAAGATTATTCCGGAATCGTCATCTCGCTTACGCCCGTTAACCGCCCCCTTCCGCCAGAGCCGGCGAAGCACGTGACAATGCTGCAGAAAAATAAGACGTTCACGCCGCATGTTTTGCCGGTAACGGCCGGTACGGTCATCGATTTTCCCAACGCCGACCCCATTTTCCATAATGCATTTTCGAGTTACAACGGCCAGATATTCGACGTCGGCCTCTATCCCCCGGGGACCAGCAAATCCGTTCGCTTCACCAGGACAGGGGTCGTGCGCGTCTTCTGCAATATTCACCCCACGATGAGCGCGGTAATCGTCGTGCTCGGCACGCCCTATTTCACCAAAACCGCGAAGGACGGCTCCTTTCAGATCGACGTACCCTCTGGCGCCTGGGAACTGAACGTGTTTCACGAGCGCGCTACCGAGCAGACCCTGCAGGAACTGTCACAACGAATCGTCGTGAATGGCGAGGCGGTGCGTCTTCAGCCGATCGCCATCTCCGAAGCCGGCTATCTGCTCGCTCCTCACAAAAACAAGTACGGTAAGGATTACACCTCCCCGCCGGACGACAAACTTCTCTATCCGGGCGTAAGGAACTGATCATGCGACCGCGGCCTTCCCTGCTCTGGAAAATCAGCCTTTCCACCTCTATCGCCATCACGCTGCTTCTCGCGGTCGCGGGCTACTTCGTTCAGGACCAGACCCGTTCCGCACTGTCACGGAATCTCGAACTCGAACTGCAGGGAAGTTTCCGCGCCTATGAATCGCTCTGGCGGGCGCGCGCCGATCTTCTCGCCAAGGTCAGCCTCGTGTTCAGCAAAATGCAGTACGTGCGGGCCGCTTTTCAAACCAATGATCGGGCCACCATCACCGATACGGCGGGAGAGATCTGGTCGCAGGTTTCGCAATCCAACAACGCGATCTTTCTCGTCACGGATCCGAGTGGCGAGGTCATCGCCTCGCTGGGCGGCAAGAGCCCTCAGAACCGCAACATGTACGTGGTTCGGGACGCTCTGCCCCGCTTCCCTGCCCAATCGGAAGGCTTCACCTTTCAGAACAATCAGCTCTACGAAGTGGTCGTCACTCCTGTTTATGTGGCGACCGGCGGAGGTGACGGTTTAATCGATGTGCTCGTGGCGGGGTTCCCGGTGGATCAGAATGTCGCCTCCGAGTTGCGGGAGCGCACCGGCGGCAGCGACTTCGTATTCCTCGAAAACGGCCGGCCAGTCGCATCGACTCTGCCTTCGTCCGACACCAGTCAGATTGCGGCGCAATACCGCCGGGGCGCCGGCCTGCAGCATCTCGAACTGCCCAATCGCGAGTATGCCGTCTTCGGAAGCCCTCTCCGGGATATCGCCGGCGCGCCGGCGGGAGATCTGTTGATCGTTCATAACTTCGACGCGATTCGCCGCGATCTGCAGGCGCTCGAACTGAAGCTCGTGTTCGCCTGGGCGGCGGCGATTCTCGCCGGAATCGGCGTCAGCATCCTGCTCGCCCGGCGCATCCTGAAGCCTGTTCGGCAACTGGACGAGGCGGCCGCTCTGATCGCCGAGCAGAAATACGAGACCCGTGTTCCGGAGGGCGGCGACGATGAGTTAGGCCGTCTGGCGCGAACTTTCAACGCGATGTGCCGCTCCATTCAGGATGCCCGCGAGGAACTGATCCGGCAGGAACGGATCTCGACGATCGGCCGCCTCTCCAGTTCCATCGTCCACGATTTGCGCAACCCGCTGGCCGCCATCTACGGAGGCGCCGAAATGATGATGGATGGCGATCTCAGCACGCAGCAGTCGCAGCGGATTGCCGGCAATATCTACCGTTCCTCCCGCGCCATCAAGGACATGCTGCAGGAGCTGGTCGATGTCTCGCGCGGCCGGATTCAGGCGCCGGAGCGATGCCGCCTGAGCGAGGTCATCGGAGCAGCGGTCGAGGCGCAGGCGGCTTCCGCCGAACAGCACGGCATCGAGATTCGCAACGCCGTCGACTCTTCGATTGAAGTCCCGGTGGAACCCGGCCGCATGGAACGAGTGTTCCTCAATCTGATCAGCAACTCGATCGAAGCCATGCCAGACGGCGGCCGGATCGATATCGCCGCGCACAGGAACGGCCATGACGTCCTCGTGTGCGTCGACGATACCGGCCCGGGAGTTCCGCCTTCGGTGCGCCAGCGCCTGTTCCAGCCCTTCGTTACTTCCGGGAAAAACGGCCTCGGCCTGGGTCTTGCGCTCTCCCGGCAAGCCGTGCTCGACCACGGCGGCGACCTCTGGATCGAAGACGCGGCGGCGGGTGCACATTTCCGCCTCCGGCTTCCCTTCGGTGAAATATGATAGTTCTGGTTCGGGCAGCCCCGTGTGCCCGATGATCCGGATCTATGCGCATCAATCCCGATAAATGCGTTGCCTGCGGCAACTGCACCTATGTCTGCCCGATGGAGGCGATCTATATTGACCCCATCAGGAAGCGGGCCACCATAAAACGCGATGAGTGCGTCGAATGCTACGCCTGTTACAACGGACTCAGCCAGGAACATCTCAATCCCACCATGGTGCGAACAGTGCGAAAGATTTTTGCGGCCTTGCGCATCCGCTTCGAACCTGAACCGGACGTCTGCCCCACCGCGGCATTCGAACCGGATGAACTCACGTGGCCCCGGGTGGTTCGCCGCGCCTTCTCCGATCCGCGCGTGCCGCATGAATCCACGGGCGTCGAAGGCCGCGGCACCGAAGAAGTCAAGACGAACGACGTTAGTGGCCGGGTGAAGGTCGGCGAAGTCGGTTTTACGATCGAATTCGGACGCCCAGGAGTGGGCGCACGCTTCCGTGAAATTCAGGAGATGTGCTGGGCTCTCGCAAAAGCCGGCGTCTCGTTCGAGAAGAAGAATCCGGTCACGTCTCTGATGACCGACGTCTCAACGGGAACGCTGCGCGAAGACATTCTGGATGAAAAGGTCATGTCCGCCATCGTGGAGATCAAAACCACGGTGGACAGGACCGAAGAGATTGTCCGTCTGGTCTGGGCCGTCGAACGAAAGCTGAACACCGTTGTCGCCCTGGGCGTTGGCACGCGATGCGATGAGAACGGCGAGGAAAACGTGGTTGCCCCGATTCTCGAGGGACTCGGCTATAAACTGGAGCGCGCCAAGACGAACATCGGATTGGGCAGGATCGATCGGCGACTCGATACGCCGGCCGCACGGGAGACCGTAAACGCATGACCAACACCTTGCACCGCTTCGGATCCGCGGACAGCTTTCGCGACGACTTCATCGTCTTCGCCATTGCCAGCAAAGGACGCAACGATCAGGACGCGCTGCCCAAACTGCGGCGCTTTCTCCAGATTGCGGCGGAATACAAGCCAGTCAATCTGGGCGATGCGAGACACGGAGGCGCTCTCCGCCCCTCGCGCGAGATGAACCCTCTTTCGCACTGGCAGCGCGATATGAAACCGGATTTCCAGGCGGTCATCGACGGTCTGGATCATCCGACCACGTGCGCCGCCGTCTTCGATAACAAAGTCGCGGCCGAGGATTTCGTCAAGCGCATCAGGGAAGAAGACCTGGGATTGAGCGTCAATATCTCAACCTCCATCGACGGCGCGGAACAATGTTGCCATCACGCCTGCATCCCTCGCCACAGCGTGGGCTACTCGCTGGGCTTCGAAGGCCGGACCGACAAGCTGCCGAATGCGCAGGTAATGACCCTGTCGACCATGTGCGGTCACGGCATGATCAGCCATTCGCTCGCGAAGAAGATGGTGGACTGGGTCAAGGAAGGCCGCCGCACGCCCGAGCAGGCCGTCACGTATCTCGCGCGCTTCTGCTCCTGCGGGGTTTTCAATCCCTCGCGCGCCAGACGAGTCCTGCAGGACGCGATCACTCAGGATGCGAAGAATGCGAAGTAAGATCCTGCCATTCCTCCTCGCCGTCTCTCTTCACGCCGAAGTCAAGGTGCTGAAGAATTTCACGCTGATCGACGGAAACGGCGGCGCTCCCCTGTCCGCCGCGGCCATGATCGTGGACAACGGAAAGATCCAGTGGATCGGTCCCGCCGCCCAACTCAAAGCGCCGCCTTCGGCTCAGACGATCGATCTCTCCGGCAAGTACGTGATGCCGGGGATCATCAACCTGCATGGACATCTTGGAGCAACCGTCGACCTCAAACAGAGCGCGGACAACCTGACGGAAGCCAACGTTGAGAAAAACCTGAAAACCTACGCTTCTTACGGCGTCACCACGGTTCTCAGCATGGGTACCGACAAAGACCTGGTGCTCACGATGCGCGACAGACAACGCGCCTCGGGCCGTCCCGGAGAAACGCGCATCTTCTCCGCCGGCCAGGGCTTTGTGTTCAAAGGCGGATACGGCGGCTTGCCGGGCGTTACCGGTGGCGTCTCCACGCCGGCGGAGGTCGAATCGCAGGTGGCCGCGCTCGCCGCGAAGAAGGTCGACATCATCAAACTCTGGATGGACGATCATCTCGGGGAACAGAAGAAGATGCCGTACGCGATCGGAAAGGCGATCGTTGACAGCGCGCACAAACACAACCTTCCCGTCGCGGCCCACATCTTTTATCTCGCCGACGCCAAAGAACTCACGAACGACGGCGTCAATGGCCTGGCTCACAGTGTCCGCGATAAAGCGATCGATCGGGACCTGATCGACAGCATGAAGAAGCACGGAACATGGCAGTTGGCCGCCACGCTGAGCCGCGAAGCGTCCATGTTTGTATACGCGAAAACGCCTCCGTTCGTCTCCGATCCCTTCTTCACGCGCGGCGTCTCGGAAAACGTCATCCGCACGTTGAAGAGTCCCGATTATCAGAAGGCCGCGGCAGCCGATCCGCACTTCGCCCATTACCCCGAATTTCTGGAAACCGCGCAGAAGAACCTGAAGAAGCTCGTCGACGCGGGTGTCAAATACGGCTTTGGAACCGATTCGGGACCTCCCGGACGCTTCCCGGGATACTTCGAACACTGGGAAATGGAGCTGATGGTTCAGGCCGGGTTGACGCCGTCGCAGGTCATTCAGGCCGCGACAAAGAACGCAGCGGAGTTTCTCCGGGCGAAAGATCTCGGCGCGCTCGAAAAATCCAAGTGGGCCGATCTGATCGTTCTCGATAAAAACCCGCTCGACGATATCAGGAACAGCCGCACCATCAGCGCTGTCTACATCGCGGGTAATCGCGTGAAGTGACAGGACCCGAATGCTAATCTGTTGATTCAGAAGGCATGTTCCGCAGCCAGCAGCGCAAGACGAAGATTCTGTTTGGCTTGTCGGATATCCTTCTCACGGCGGCGGCGTTCGTCCTCTCCTATCGTTTCCGCGCGCAGCTTCACCTCGAACAGGAGTTCTACTTCCATCGCGACGTCGGGATTCTCCTGCTCTGCTTCTGCACGCTCACGTGGGTCGCGGTGGGCTACTGGCTCAACGTCTACGGCAAGCTGGACGCGGCGCGCGTCAGTGTCATCCTCCGCGATTCGACCCGTCAGGTAGCTTACGGCGCGCTGGCGCTCGTTGTCTTCATCGTGTTCGTGATGCAGATGAAGATCAGCCGTGTTTTTCTTGGCTCCTTCTTCCTGACAAGCTGGCTGTTCCTGGTGGCCTTCCGCCTCGCCGCGCGCAATTTCATTCCGATCGCCATGCGCCGGTTCGGAGCCGAACGATATGTGCTGATTGTCGGTCTCGGCGAACGGGCCATGCGGCTCGGGCGCAATCTCGAACAGTATTACGGCCAGGGACTTCGTATCATCGGCTTCCTCGCGCCGCCGCGGGAGAAACCCGCTCCTGCATCCATACATCTCGGACGAAGCTACAAGGTATTTCCTCTCGAAGACCTGCGGTCGATGCTGGGCAAGCACGTGATCGACGAAATCCACTTCGCGGTCGAATCCGATCAGTTGCCCTCGCTCGAAGAGGTCTTCCTCTGGTGTGACGAAGAAGGCGTCTGCAGCCGCATCGCCGTGGACTTCTTTCCGCACGTCAACAGCGAACTGGCCCTCGAACGGCTTGGCGGGACTCCCCTGCTGACGTTCACCGCCGCTCCCGATGACGAACTCCTGCTGCTCGCGAAGCGTTCGATCGACATCGCACTGTCCATTGCCGGCATCGTTCTCACGAGTCCGCTCCTGCTGCTGTCGGCGATTCTCATCAGGCTCACGTCGCCGGGACCGGTCATCTTCCGCCAGGTCCGCTGCGGACTCAACGGCCGAACCTTTACCTGCTATAAGTTTCGTTCCATGGTCGCGGATGCGGAACAGCGCCTGCACGAAGTCGCCCATCTGAATCCCAAAGACATCGTCACCAAAATCCCTAACGATCCCCGATTGACGCCGGTCGGCAAATGGCTGCGTAAATTTTCCATCGATGAATTGCCGCAGTTGTTCAACGTGCTCAGAGGCGACATGTCCCTCGTGGGCCCGCGTCCGGCGATTCCCAGCGAAGTTGCGCAATACCAGCGCTGGCAGCGGCGCCGGCTGCGCATGCGGCCCGGCCTCACCTGCCTCTGGGCCGTGCAGGGCCGCGACGAAGTCGACTTCGAATCCTGGATGCGGCTTGACCTCCAGTACATCGACAACTGGTCGCTTGGTCTGGATGCGCGCATTATGCTGAGGACCATTCCGCAGGTGCTCTCGGGCCGCGCCAGTTGACGGCGCCAGGATCATTGCTAGAATCCGTTTGAATGCAGAGATTTCGTATCGGCGCCATTACCGACGAGTTTTCGTCCGACATCACCATCGCTGCGGAAGCCATGCGCGAACTGGGAATGAAAGGCGCCGAGCTTCGCGTCATCGGCGGCAAGAACATCATGGACCTCAGCGAGGAAGAACTCAACCAGGCGATGCATGTTCTGCGCGCAAACGGCCTCGAGGTCGTCTCCATCGCATCGCCGTTGCTCAAGTGCACTCTGCCGGATGCCCCGGCCGTCGACTCGCGCTTCCAGCAGGACAGCTTCAACGCGCCCCACACGTTCGAAGACCAGGCGAGACTTGCCGAGCGTGCGTTTGAGATCGCGAAGAAGACTGGTGCGAAAATTGTCCGGGTCTTCTCGTATTGGCGCGTCGTCGAGCCGGAAGCGGTCTTCGAACGCGTCGTCGACGCCCTGCAGGAGCTCTCCGATAAAGCCGCGAAGCACAACCTGATCATCGGCCTCGAAAATGAGCACGCCTGCAATATCGCGACCGCGCAGGAGACGGCGCGCGTTCTCGCCGCGATCGATCATGACAATCTGCAGGTCGTCTGGGACCCCGCCAACGCCTATGTCTCTGGCGAGAAGCCGTTTCCCACCGGATACCGGCTGCTGGACACGCCTCGCATTGCCCACGTTCACGCCAAGGACTGCACGCTCGAAGACCATAAGCCAGTCTGGGGCGCGCTCGGCGAGTGCGACATCGATTGGGAAGGCCAGATCGACGCGCTGGCCGAAGACGGTTACGAGGGTTTCATACACCTGGAGACGCATTGGCCGGGACCCGGCGGAAACAAGCTCGAAGGTAGCCGCATTTGCGGACGCAATCTCCGGCGCCTGGTCGAAGCCACCGCACTCTGACGAGGTCAGTTGTCGAGGAAGTGATAACCCTGTCGGGAAACGCCGGCGGAGAACACTTCGGTGTCACAACCGTTCAGCGCGAAGATCTGTCGCACAAGATCGCACACCTTCTCGTATCCCCGCTCGTAGAAAACGAGAACGCCCGGTCCGGCGCCGCTCAGAGTACATCCCAGCAGCCCGGGCGCCCGCAGACGCAGAATGTCGCTCAGTCCGGGAACCAGTTGAGCGCGGAACGGTTGATGCAGCCGGTCGTCCAGAGCAGTGGGAAACACCGAGGCGTCTCCTGTCGCCAGCGCGGCGATCAGCAGCGAGGAGCGCTGGATATTGAAAATCGTGTCAGCCCGCGAGTAGCATTCCGGAAGCACCGCCCGCGATTCTTTGGTGGGAAGCGCAAAGTTGGGAATCACGACTGCCAGCTCGAAATGGCGGGGCATTTCCAGCCGCACCGCCCGCGTCAGCCCGCCGGACTCAACCGCCGTGGCCACAATCGAACCGAGGACGCACGCCGCCACGTTGTCCGGATGCCCTTCAAGGCGCGCCGCCTCATCGAGAATCCGGCCGGGTTTCCACCCCAGTCCGAGCACCTGATCCGCAATGATGACGCCGGCCGTCAGCGCCGCGGCGCTCGATCCCAGCCCTTTCCCGATCGGAATCTGATTGAAAATTTCCAGGTCGATCGGCGGCATCGTCATTTGAGCGCGGGCCGCGACCGCCAGTGCGGTCTGCCAGATCAGGTTGTCCTCGCGCGGCGAAATCAGATCGGCTTCGCGGCCGCTCGCGCGGATCGAGAGGCGGTCGCTGGGAGCAAAGCGGCAATCCAGATAAACCTGCAGGGCGACGCCAAGAGCATCAAAGCCAGGGCCAAGGTTTGCGCTGGAGCCGGGGACACGAAGAGTGCGGGCGGTCAATCTGCCATTATCTAACCAATGGCCGCGCCGCGCTACCTCTGCTCACATCTGGTGCAACTCAACTGGAACGGCGGCTCCATGACAGTCAATCTGGAGGAAGTCTGGCGCGAGGGAGCGGTGCTCGACGCCGAAGAGGCGGCGCCGGAAGGGACAACAGCGGAGATACGCTGCGGCTCGGAATTCTTCACGGGCCGACTCATTCACGTCACCAGAGGTGATTTCGGCTGGCGGATCGAGATGGAGTTCTCACCGCTCACGCCATGGTCGCCTGAAAGATTCCGGCCGCAGCACCTGATCGATCTGTCGATGCTGGAGGGGTAAGGCGCTGCCTTACCGGATTTCGAGGATTTCCTTCTCTTTTGCCTTTGCCGCCTGATCGAGCTTCTGCATGTAGCTGTCCGTCAGCTTCTGCGTCTCGTCGTGGCCCCGGCGATCTTCGTCTTCCGCGATCTTCTTTTCTTTCGCGAGCTTCTTGATCTGCTCGTTGGCATCCCGCCGGATGTTGCGGATCGCGACCCGGTGGTCTTCGGCGACGCTGTGCAGCTTCTTCGCCAGGTCCTTCCGGCGCTCCTCGTTCAGCGGCGGAATCGGAATGCGGATAATCTTGCCGTCGTTGGAAGGATTCACGCCCAGGTCAGCCGTGCGGATCGCCTTTTCGATGGGCGCGATCTGCGACACATCCCACGGTTGCACCGTGATCATGCCGGCCTCGGGCACATGCAGATTCGCAAGCTGATTGATCGGAGTCGGCGTCCCGTAATACTCAACCCGCACATTGTCCAGCAGGTTGATGCTGGCGCGCCCCGTGCGGATCGTCGCCATGGCGTGCTGCAGGTCGCCCAGAGCTTTCTCCATGCGCTGTTTCGCGCTGGCTTCAATTTCCTTGACAGTATTCATGATGTCAACTGATCAGCGTGCCGACCGGTTCGCCGGACGCCATACGCATTATATTGCCGTGCGTGTTCAGGTTAAAGACGAGAATGGGAAGGCGGTTGTCGCGGCACATCGCGATGGAAGTCGAGTCCATCACTCCGAGCGACTGCGTCAGCACTTCGGTGTAGCTGATGTTGCTGTACATCACCGCATCGGAGAACTTCATCGGATCCTTGTCGTACACGCCGTCCACCTTCGTCGCCTTCGCAATCACCTGCGCTTTGATTTCCAGAGCGCGGAGAGTCGCGGCCGTATCGGTCGAAAAATAGGGATTCGAAGTGCCCGCCGCGAAGATCACGATGCGCCCTTTTTCCAGATGGCGAATGGCCCGGCGGCGAATGTACGGCTCGGCCACCTGGTGCATCTGGATCGCGCTCATCACGCGCGTGTGCTGGCCAATCTGTTCGAGGGCGTCCTGCAGAGCGAGCGAGTTGATGACGGTCGCCAGCATGCCCATGTGATCGCCCGTGACGCGGTCCATTTTGCGGGCGGCCAAAGCAATCCCGCGGAAGATGTTCCCGCCACCGACGACCACGCCGACCTGGATGCCTTCTTTCGCCAGCGCGGCGATTTCTTCGGCAAGGCCTTTGACCCGGTCTGGATCGATTCCGAATGATTGCGGACCAGCCATGGCCTCGCCGCTCAGTTTGAGAAGGATGCGGTCGTATTTCGGCATTACAAAAAAAATGGGCAGGCGATGCGCCTGCCCGAATGAATTATGCCTGAGGCTCGGAATCGCCTACCTTGAAGCGGGCGAACCGGGACACGGAGATGTTCTCTCCGAGTTTGGCGATTTTCGTCTTGATGAGCTGATCGATGGTGATCGTGTTCTCTTTCACGAAAGGCTGCTCATAAAGGCAGACTTCTTCGTAGAACTTCGAGAGGCGGCCTTCCACGATCTTGTCCGCGATTTTTTCGGGCTTGCCTTCCGCGATGACGCGCGCCTTCTGGATCTCTTTTTCTTTCTCGAGAACCGCGGGCGTCACATCTTCCTTCCGGACGAACTGTGGATCCGCCGCCGCAATGTGCATTGCGAGATCGCGAACCAGTTCCTGAAAGTCGTCCGTGCGCGCCACGAAGTCGGACTCGCAGTTCACTTCCACCAGGACGCCCAACTGCGCGCCCGCATGAATGTACGAACCGACCACGCCCTGCTTCGTCGATCGGGAGGCCTTCTTGCCGGCAGAGGCGATACCGCGCTTGCGCAGTACGACTTCCGCTTCGGCGATGTCGCCATTCGCCTCGGTCAGAGCGCTCTTGCACTCCATCATTCCGGCTCCGGTACGCTCCCGGAGCTGCTTGACTAAACTTGCGCTGATTTCCGCCATTGTTCTTAGCTTTGATTTGCTTCAGCCGCGGCAGGCGCCGGCTCGCTCGTCTCCGAAGACGGGCCCTTACGGCTCGAAGATGCGGTATCGTCGAGCATCAGGCTTTCCTGCATGATCTGCTCGGCGTACTTCGGATCGACGTATTGAGAGTATTCCGCGGCCAGATCTTCGACGGGCATCTCTTCCGGAACCGCCTTTTCGGTGGTGAAGTCGTGCTCCGTCGCGAGCGCGCGGCCTTCGATGACGGCGTCAGCAATCTTGCTGGTAAAGAGCCGAATGGCGCGCAGCGCGTCGTCGTTGCCAGGAATCACCCAATCGACTTCGTCGGGATCGCAGTTCGTGTCCACAATGGCGACAACCGGAATGCCCAGACGCCGGGCTTCCTTCACGGCGATCGCTTCCTTGTTCGAATCGATCACGAACACCACATCCGGCAGCCCGGGCATATCTTTGATGCCGGCGAGGTTGCCTTCGAGATGCTTCCGCTCGCGCTCCATGCGGACGATTTCTTTCTTGAGACGTCCGCCGTAACTGCCCTCGGCCGCCATCTGCTCAAGTTCTTTCAGTCGTTTGATCGACTTCTGGACAGTGACCATGTTGGTCAGCAGTCCGCCCAGCCAGCGCTGGTTGACGTAGAACATCTGGCAGCGGGTGGCCTCTTCCGCCACGGCTTCCTGCGCCTGACGCTTGGTGCCGACGAACAGGATCGTCTTTCCCTGCGCGGCCATTTCGACTACATACCGGGCTGCATCTTTGAACAGCTTCAGTGTTTTCTGCAGGTCGATGATGTAGATACCGTTACGTTCGCCAAAGATGTATTCTTTCATCTTTGGATTCCAGCGCTTGGTCTGGTGCCCGAAGTGAACGCCGGCTTCGAGCAATTCTTTCATTGAAATAGCAGGCAAACTAACTCCTTGTTGCCGTCATGGACCCGCGAGGAGGCTCGGGGCTGAGCGGCGGTTGAGCCAGTCCGTTCGTCGCGCGCGGCCCTAAGCGAGATTTGCGCGGACGGAGCGGAAGGCAATTCTACAGACAATCGGGGCGCGGTAAACAACCCGCGCCCCGCCCACAGACAAAAACCGAATCTAGCGCTTCGAGAACTGGAACCGCTTGCGAGCGCCCTTCTGGCCGTACTTCTTGCGCTCGTGTTCGCGGGGGTCCCGGGTGAGCAGGCCCGCCTTCTTCAGCGGCCCCCGGAGCTCGGCGTTAAATTCCGTCAAAGCACGCGCGATGCCAAGGCGAATGGCGCCGGACTGACCGGCAACGCCGCCTCCGCTCGCGAGCACGACAACATCGAAACGATCCGCCATTTCCACGACCTGCAGCGGATAGCGCGCGGGAATGCGGCCCGCGTCAGTCGGAAAATATTCTTCGAAGGGACGGCCGTTGACCGTAATTTTGCCCGAACCCGGGCGCAGAAAAACGCGCGCCACGCTCGACTTGCGGCGTCCCGTTCCGAGATATTGTTCAATCTTTTTAATAGCCAAAATCCACTACCTTCCTAAGCCTGCTTCGCCTTGTCGCGGCCGGATTTAATTGTGAGAGACGCGGGCTTCTGCGCCGCATGCGGGTGTTTGTCGCCCGCGTAAACTTTGAGCTTGCGATACATCTGGCGGCCGAGCTTCGTCTTCGGCAGCATTCCGTAGATCGCTTCTTCCACCATGCGGGCCGGACGCGTGGCGCGCACGCGGGCTGCGCCCGTTTCCACCAGACCGCCCGGGTAACCGGTGAAATGGCGATAAACCTTCTGGGTATCCTTTTTACCGCTGAGGCGAACCTTGGCGGCGTTGACAACGATGACGTGATCGCCAGCATCAATAAACGGCGTCCACGTGGTTTTGTGCTTGCCCATCAACAGTCTGGCAGCCTGGGCGGCAAGTTTGCCCAGCACGACGTCATTCGCGTCGACCACATGCCAGTTTCTTTCAATTCCCTGTTTCGTGGGGAATGCGGTACTCATGAACACACGACTCCGATCGATTGTGAAACCCGGAAGAGTTTCTCAAAAAAGTATAGCAGGATACCCGCGTCCGGCGAAACCCGATATTCATCGGGCGTTTGATTCCAGCCATTTAGGGGCGGGTGCCGTCCTGGACGGACGTATTACTGGACCGCGATCGTCACCGTATTACCGGCCGACTTCGCGCCGGTATCCGGATCCGTTGCCGTGATCACCAGCGGCACCGCGTCGCCCGGCGTCACACCCTGCGGAACCTGGATATTCACCTGATAGAGTCCGGCGA
>DASZUZ010000132.1:0-10960 GCA_035547415.1 Bryobacteraceae bacterium
CAGGCGGAGCAGAGCATGAACCTGCTGCGCGCGGAACTCGAAGGCCGCGCGACGTTCCTCGTGGAAACAGGCGAAGAGGCTCCAGCCACGCAACCGGCCACGGCGGATCTCCCTCGTCTTGCCGACTTCGTCAATTTCACGAATGGCTTGTCGGGCCAGACGCGGAACCTGCTGACTCGGCTTTCGAACTGTTATCTCGCGGCCGATCGCGATCAGGCCCGCGGTATGGCCGACGCGCATCCCGACGGGTACTTCCTCTTAGCCGACGGCCAGTGCTATCACGGACGCATGCTCACGGGCGGACGCAAGAAATCGAGCGGTCCTCTGGTGCTGAAACGCGAAATGCGGGAATTCGCGGCGCAGCTGAAACAGCAGGAGAGCCAGCTTGCGGCAAAGGTCGCCGAGCAGGAAGCCCTGCAGCGTGAGACCGCGGAGATGGAAGCGGAACTCGAGCGTCTTCGCCAGTTGCAGCAGGCTCGCGAGAAAGATGCCGTTTCGCTCGACCACGAATTGCGCCGCGCTACCGAAGAGATCAATCGCGCGAATTCGCGGATTTCCGTCGCGCGCCTTGAACTCGAGCGCCTGAAGCGCGAAGAAGAACGCGCCCACGAGAAACGGGCTCAGAATCAATTGCTCGTCGAGCAGAAGGACGCGGAGCGCGCCGATCGCGAACAGGCTCTGGAAGCCCTGCGTGAGCAGCTTGAGGTCGCTCAGACCGATGCCCAGCGAATTGGCGAGGAGCATGCAGTTCAGCGCGCGCAACTGGCCGCGCTCGAAGAGCGCCATCGCGGTTCCCGCGCGGCTCTGGGGCGTCTCGAAAACCAGTTCCGCGAAATGTCGAACCGCCGCCAGCAGATCAATTCGGAAGTGCAGCGCTGGGCCGAGAATCGCGCGCGCATTCTGAACGACAACATCGGCCTCGATCAGAAACTCACGTCTCTCACGCAGCAGATCGCAGCCGCCGAGCGCGCCGTTCTGGAAATGGCGGAACAGGACGCGCGTCAGCGCGAAGCGCTCGCCGCGGCGGATGAGATTCTACGCGAACTTCGTGCGCGGATCGAAACCGGACACGCGCGCCGTTCGGAAATCGAAGTGGAACTGACCCGCCGGCAGTCCGAACTGCAGTTCCTCGACGAGACAAGCCGCAAGGAACTCAACGCCGCGGTTGGCGAACTGGAGGCGCCCGCCGATACGTCCATCGAAGTGCTGCAGGCAGCCGAGAAGTCTTATCAGGAGACCCGGACGAAGATCGAAAATCTGGGCGCCGTGAATCCGACGGCGTTCGAGGAATTCCAGGAAGCGCAGCTTCGCCACGATTTCCTTACCGCGCAGCGTCAGGATCTGCTCGATTCAATCCGCGACACCGAAAAGGCCATCCAGGAAATCGACGAATTCTCGAAGAACCGTTTCTCGGAAGCATTCAAAGTCATCAACGAAAACTTCCGGCAGTGCTTCCAGACGTTATTCGGCGGAGGCACGGGCGAGATGCGGCTGACCGACGAAGAAAACGTCAACGAGAGCGGCATCGACATCATCGCCTCGCCTCCGGGAAAGAAGTTGCAGAACGTGCTGCTGCTTTCGGGCGGCGAGAAAGCGCTGACCGCGCTGAGTCTGCTGATGGCGATCTTCAAATATCAGCCGAGCCCGTTCTGCGTGCTGGACGAAGTGGACGCGCCTCTCGACGAGGCGAACATCGGACGCCTCACGCGCCTGCTCGCCGAGATGGCGACGGATACGCAGTTCATCGTCATCACGCATTCGAAGAAAACGATGGAATCGGCTCAGGCCATGTATGGCGTCACCATGCAGGAAGCCGGCGTGTCAAAGCTCGTTTCCGTCCGGTTCCAGCACAGCGACCGCGGCGCGGCCGCCTGACGAGTGGTCGGGATTCTGGTCCACGGCGACAATCACTTCATCGTGCGGGGTCCACGCCCGGATCCCGCGACAGCCCTGGCTCTGGTCCGGCACTGGTCAGTGATTCAGATCGGCGCCGTTACGCCGCCGGAACTCACGCCGTGGCGCATCAGCACGCGCGAGTTTCGCGAAAATCTGGAATGGGCCATCGTGGCGCCCGCGAAAACCGAAATTTCGAGCGCCGTTGCGACGCTGCTTTCGGAGTTGTCGGCGCGTAGCGTGGCGATCGAATATCCCGGTTCAGATCTGCCGTAACTCTTTGGAAGTCGGCGTCAGGATCTCGCATCCGGTCGCCGTGACGAGAACGGTGTCCTCGATGCGAATGCCACCCCAGCCTTCGATATAGACACCCGGCTCGATCGTGATCGCCATGCCTGCTTCGAGCTTCGTCTGGTCTTTGCGGCCGATGCGCGGCGGTTCGTGAATCTCGAGGCCCAGCCCGTGTCCCGTCGAGTGGACGAATTCCTTCTCGAGGTTGTGCGCTTTCAGCGTCCGGCGCGCCGCGCGGTCCACCGCGCTGGTCTTCGCTCCCGCTTTGACGGCGTCGATGGCCGCGAGTTGCGCTTCGAGAACAGCCTTGTAAGCGCGCTTGTACTTCGGGCTGGCCACGCCGATATGCGCCATCCGCGTCATATCGCTGGCATAACCTGCCTCAAACGCCCCCATGTCGATGAGAAGCATTCCCGGTCCGATCTTCGCCGGTCCGGGGTGAGCATGGGGCAGCGCGGCCCGTTCTCCTGCCGCGACGATGGTGTCGAAGGCCGGCGCTTCCGCTCCGCCTTTCCGGTTCTGATAGTCGATTTCCGCGGCGAACTCCGCTTCCGTCATCCCCACCTTCAAACGCTTCAGCGCCGCTTCCAGCGCCTTCGAGTTGGTCTGCACGGATTTGCGGATGAGCGCGATCTCTGCCTCGTCCTTCACCATGCGGAGCCGCTCGATCATTCCCGAAGCCGGCTCGAGCTTTGCGCGGTTCGGAAGATTCTTCGAAATCGACTCGAATTGCCCGACGGTCAGATTATCCTGTTCGAAGCCCACATGCCGGAGGCGCGCGCGGTTGATATCCGCGAGCACCGGTTTGGTCAGCGGGCCCTTCGCGATAGCGATGTCGCAGGTGACCTGCTGCCTCGATTGCACCGTGTACCGGGGATCGGTATAGAGGCGGGCGCGGCCGTCGGCGTATAGCAGGAGAGCCGCGTTGCTCCCCGTGAATCCGGAAAGATAGCGAACGTTGTGCAGGTTCGTAATGAGCAGCGCGTCGAGTTTCTGTTTGTGAAACGCGCTCTCGCCGAGCAGTGTCGCAGCCTGCGCGCGGCGCGTGGCCTCAATGTCATTTGGCATCGGTCAGTGTCTTAGCGAGCATAGCAGCGCGGCCCGAAAGGTCGTCCGCCTGGCGCAGATTGCCCTGCGCGAGCGCCTGTTGCGCAAGTTCGACGAGGGATGCCACGCGATCGCGATCGTCCCTGGCGGAACGCGGCAGGTTGCGGCTTGCGAGGCTCGCCAGCATCCCTCGCACCTGCCGTATCTTCGTTTCGATGGCGGCGCGATTCCGGGCGCGATCCGTTCTGCTCTGCAGATTCGCCGGCTCGCGGGAAGGAGGCAGGGAGGGCGCCTGGACCTCCGGCGATGCCGGGACCGGGCCCGCGACAGCAGGCGGCGCAGGCACGCTCACGTGACTCTGTGCCGGCGCTGCAGCAGGACGGTCGGTCTCCGGAGCCATCGCGAGTCCACCGGCGGTCCGGTGTGGGATCGCTTCCGGCGGAACGGGCTGGGCCACAGGCGCTTTCCCGGTAAACTGCGGGAAAACGAGCGGGGCGGGGGCTGGCGCGGGAGGCTGCGGAGGGGCGGGCAGCGCGGATTTCCGTGGCTGCCGGACGGCCTCACACCCTGTAAGAAGGGCGGCCATCGCCAGAGTCTGCGCGATTCGTCTCACGCCGCCATCACCGATACCGGGAACCGCAGCACGAAGGTTGTTCCGCGGCCGGGTTCGCTTGCGAAATCGATCGTACCATCATGCAGTTGCACGATTCTGTAGGTCATCGCCAGGCCGATTCCGGACCCGTGCTGTTTCGTGGTGAAGTAGAGATCGTAAATCTTTTCCTTTACCTCGGGTGGAATGCCGGGCCCCGTGTCCGCGATCCGAATCTCCGCGTCGTTGCCCTTCAAAGAAGCTTCCAGCCGAAGCATTCCCCCCTCCTGCATGGCCTCGATCGCATTGACGACGATGTTGAAGACAGCCTGCTTCAGAAGGTCGATATCCACCGTGATCACGGCGTCTTCCACCTGAATGGCTTCGACGATTTCCACGCCCGATGCCGCCGCCTGCGGACGCGCCAGCCCCGCGGTCTCCTCCATGAAATCTTTGAGCGGGACGTCGCTCAGATTCAGTTGCACGGGTCGGGTGAAATCCAGGAATGTTTTCACCACCCGGTCGAGCCGCATGATCTCGCTCGTAATGATGTCCATCTGCTGGTCGAGATCGTAATCCTGATGGGCGAGCTTCATGCGCGCCAGTTCGACGTGCATCAGGATCGCGTTGAGCGGGTTCTTCACCTCGTGGGCGACGCCTTTGGTCAGGCGGCTGATGGCGGAAAGGCGGTCGGCCGTCTGGAGTTGCCGCCCGATCTGTCGGGTGGCCTCGGGGTCGCGCAGTCGGATGAGCATTCCGCCTGCGGCGCTGGAGTCCAGGAACTCCACGGATAACAACGCGAATCCCATCTCGACCGGAACCCGGCGATTGCGCAGCGTGCGCCCGGTCTGCACCGCCTGCGAGAGAAACAGTCCCAGTGGCGTTCCCGGCGGAAAGATGTCGTTGATCGTCTGGTTCAGCAGCGCCGCCCGCGGTCGCCCGAGGAAACGTTCCACGGCGCCGGCCGCGGCAATCAGACGGCGATCGCGAGCAAAGATCAGCACCGCGTCTTCCAGTTCTTCGAGCAGACGCTCCACGTTCGTCTTCAAATCGGAAAACTCCGCGTGCGCTCCCTTCAACTGCTGCCCGAGCATGCTCACCTTGCTTGCCACGATGTTGAATTCGTCCTGCGCGTCCTTTTTCTGGCCTGCATCCTGCTCGAGTGGCAGTTCGTATTCGCCCTTTGCGATCAGGTCGATCATTCGTCCCAGTTTGCCGAGCGGCCGGAGGGCATAGCTGAAGAAGAGAAAGGCGGCGAACATCGAACCGGAAATCGCCAGCGCGGAAAATCCCAGGTGCCGTTTCAGCGCCGGTTCCAGTTCGTTGCGAATCAGTTGCGGATGCAGAACCAGCTTGAGGAAAAACGCCGGCTGTCCGGTGACGTTGTTGTCCACCTCGTCGGGAACTTCATAGTTGCCGCTGTCGCGCCACAAAAGGCGCACCTTGTCGAACCAGTTGCGCTGCGCCACCGCTTCGTTCCAGTTCGGAAGTTGCGGGCACGGTCCGCCGATCTTGTTGATGAAGCTGTCGCCGATAATCCGCTGCCGGTCGTCGCAGACCGCGATTTCCACCAGCGGTCGCAGTCCGCCCATGAGCTGAACCAGTTCGCCCGAGAGGTGCTGCGCGTCTTTCTCGATCGCCTCCTGCTCCGTGAGCGAAGACTTATCGCGATCGATCGAGTGCTTCACGAACTCTTCCGCAAACTGCCGGATCAGTTCCGTATCGTGCTGCGTGGAAGCGAACTGGCGGTTGATTTCGGAAGACAGATCGAGGGCGGACGCAACGGCCACAATCGCCGCTGTCAGCAGGATCGCCCACAGGGTGAGCCGCGCGTGGAGACTCATACAGCCCCGAGGTCCGCCCCGGCGGTCCACCCTCCTGCCGGCGTTCTACGGAATGAGCAGAAGTTTCCCCGCTGTCTTGCGGCTCTCCAGATCCCGGTGCGCCTGTGGGGCCTCGGCAAGAGCATAAGTCTTTTCAATTCGTAATTCCAGTTTGCCCGATGCGATCCATCCGAGTACATCGCCGGCCCTCCAGAGGAGTTCCTCGCGCGTCAGGCAATGATGCGCCAGACTGGGTCGCGTCAGGAACAAAGAGCCTTTCTGGTTCAGAATAGAGGGGTCGAACGGAGGTACGGCGCCGCTGGACTGCCCAAACAATACCATCATTCCGCGGGGCCGGATAAGATCGAGCCCTTTGAGAAATGTGCTGGCGCCAACAGAATCGTAAACCACATCCACGCCTTTGCCGTCCGTGAATCGTTTGACTTCCGCGACGAAATCCTGGCGCGTGTAGACGATGACTTCATCCGCGCCGGCCGATTTCGCGATCTCGGCCTTCTGATCCGTGCCCGCCGTCCCGTAGACCGTGGCGCCCAGCATCTTCGCCATCTGCACGGCCAGACGGCCTGCCCCGCCGGCCGCCGCGTGGATCAGGCACTTGTCGCCCTTCTTCAGCGGGAACGACGAATGCGTCAGATAATGCGCCGTCATTCCCTGCAGCATCGCGGCGGCCGCGGTGTTGAAGTCGAGGCCATCCGGCAGTCTGACCAGTTGCGCTGACGGCACCACGGCGTATTCTCCATACGATCCGCGGTGCATCGCCCAGGCGACGCGATCTCCGGGTTTTACCTCGGTCACTTCCGGGCCGACGGCCTCAACGGTTCCGGCGCCTTCATTACCGGGAGTGAACGGCAGGTCCGCTTTATAGAGGCCGATCCGGAAATAAACGTCGATGAAATTCACGCCGCTCGCGGCGACTCGAATGAGTGCCTGTTTGGGTCCCGGGGAAGGAGTCGGCGCGTCCACCACCTTCAGAACTTCAGGGCCGCCGTTTTGCGCTACTTGAATGATTTTCATTTGTTGAGAGATCTCCGCATGTGCGCAGTGAAAGCATACATTAGCAGAAAGAGTACGGTGAACGGAAAAACCAGCAATCGGGCGAACGTCCGGATGGCTCCCGCGCCCGCCAGACCTCCCCGCACCAGCGCAAATTCGCGGACAACCGCGGCGTTCTCGCGGTTGAGCCAGAAGTAATCGCCGTTCTCGTTGACGATAAAAACTTTCGCGGGCACGCGCAGCGCGATCCACCATTTCCACTTCGTCATGATGGGCTCGGCCGAACAGATCACGCCCAGGTAAGCGTAATCGCGGCGGCGCAGTTCACGGATGAGTTCCTTGCGGCGTTCCGGCGATCCGTAGTCGGTCACCCGAAAAATATCGCCGTCCGGTTGAAACCCTTCCGGCATTCCGCCGTAGCACGTCGCGAGGTCAATCGTGTACTCCGCCGCCCAGGTGGAGCGCAGATGAGGCAGCAGACCTTCGGCGAGCGCTCGCGACCCGCTCTCGATGAGCAGAATCCGTGTGCCGGCGGGCTCTCGCCGGCTGATCAGATATTTCATCAGCGGCGCAACTCCGCCGACAGTCGCTTCAGTTCGGTCTTCGCCGGTTCGAGCGTGGAATCCTGTTGCAGCGCTGCTTTCAGTTCCGGCAGCGCGTCCCGGGTCTTTCCCATTTGGGCCATCGCAAGACCCAGTTGCATGTGCGCAAGGGCCTCGGCCGGCTGGTTACCTTCCACCGGCTGGCTGAGATATTTGCGAAGGAACTCCGCGGCCATCTCGAGTTGTTCGCCGCGGGTGACCGCGACTGCCGCGATCGCATAGTACGGCGAGAGGTTTTCGGGATCGATCGCTTCGGCTCGCCGTGCAATCTCAACCGCTTCCGTCCAGCATCCGCACATGGCGTAAACCCTGGCGAGAAGCGCCCAGGCATCGCCGCGCGTCGCATCCGCATGAACCGCCTGGCACGCCCATCGTTCCGCGCGCGCCTGATCCGGCTTCTTGTCCATGTAGAAAGCGGCGAGCGCAGCGACATCGTCGAAAAGCAGCGGATTTTCAAGCGCGGCAAGCCGGAAAAACGACTCCGCCGTGTCGAAGTCTTTCATTTCGATCGCGAGGCGGCCCTGATAATACCGGCCGAGATCGGGCGCCGTAGCGGCCAGTTGCTCGCCGATCTGGCGCGCCTTCGCTTTATCCCCGCCGATCAGTCCCGGCGCGGCGTAGTAGAACATCATCATTCCCCAGTTTGCATCGGTGTTGGCAGCGTCGAGGGCGAGCGCCGCATCGAGTTCCTGGCGAGCCCGCCGCGCGAAGGAAAGCTGTTTCAGCAGTCCTGCTTTCTCCGCCAGTCTCCCGGCGACCGCCGCGACCTGGACGTGATAGGCCGCATTGGATGGATCGGACCGCAGGGCGGCATCGGCCAGCGTCATGGCTTCATCGAACTGGCCGAGCGCGGCCTTTGTCCTCGACAGAAGCCAGGCGATCTGCGCATCCGCCGGACGCTGCTCCGCCAGCGGTTCGAGAACCTTCTCCGCGCTCAGGTAATGTCCCGCGTCAATCAACTCCGCGGGCGTGAGGCGCGAGAGCGCATCCGGCGCGACATCCGGCAGCCGGCACTGCGCAAACAGCGGAAGCGCGGTCACGACAATGGCGGAGAGCCGGAGCACTGCATTCAGTGTAAAGCCACGCGGGAAAGCACTTTTACCCTCCTGGCTGCCGGCAGGACTGCACCACGCGCCGGAGCTCCTCGAGCAACTCTTCCCGGCTGTACGATCCCTTCTGAAGCACCGTCTCCACCTTGCCGTTCAACCGGGCGCGGTCCTCGGCGGTAATGTCCTTTGCGGTCACCACCACGATCGGAATTTCGCGCCACCGCGGATTCCGGCGCGCTTCGATGGTGAATTCAAAACCGTTCATACCCGGCATCATCAGGTCGAGCAAAATCAGATCGGGTTGCCGCTCCCGGAGTTTCGCGAGACCTTCATTGCCGTCCCGAGCTTCCGTTACGGACCATCCCTCTCGCGATACGAGCTGGCTCAGCATGCGTCTCGAGTCGGCGTCATCGTCAATCAGCAGGACCGAGCACACCCCGTTACGGCATGTATACCGCCGCAGGAGCGATGTGAGCTGATCGCGCGCCACGGGCTTGATCAGATAGTCGGCGGCCCCCAGGGTGAACCCGAGATTCCGGTCATCCACCATGGTCAGCATCACGACCGGAATGTCTTTGAGCTGCGCGTCGGCTTTGATGGCCGCAAGCACGGTCCAGCCGTCCATGTGCGGCATCATGACGTCAAGCGTGATCAGCGCCGGCTGGATTTGACGCGCGAGCTGCAGACCGGATTCACCGTCGGACGCGCTTGCGGCGTCGAAGCCCTCCCGGCGCACAACATGGGCGATCAGGTGCCGCGCCACGGGATCGTCATCGATGATCAGGACCGTTCCATGACCGCTGGCTTCGCTCCGTCCGACCGGCCGCTGCCGCTCTGGTCGGGCTGGCTCGGAATCCACGATGGTCGCCTGCAGCGGCAGGCGGATCGTAAACGTCGATCCTTTGCCCGGCTCGCTTTCGGCGTTGACGTCGCCACCCATCATCCGGCAGAAGCGTCGCGTGAGCGCCAGCCCGAGTCCGGTTCCTTCGTGCCTCTGGCCTGGCGCATTGGCCGCCTGGTGAAACGGCTCGAAGAGGCTCGCGAGTTGCTTCTGGCTGAGTCCGATTCCGGTATCGCAGACACGAAAGAGCAGGAAAGAGGAGTCGGTTTCGTCGAGCCTCACGTCGAGCGTTACGCGTCCTTCCTTCGTGAACTTCCCCGCATTCGAAAGCAGGTTCAGCAGACTTTGCCGGATCTTTCCGCGGTCCCCGTGCATCTCCGCCAGCGCCGGCGCAATATGAACCTCAAGCCGGTTTCCGTTCTTCTCGATGAGCGGTTTCGCGACGGCGATCACTTCTTCCACGATGTCTTCCGGCCTGAAGCCTTCGACAAACAGATCCATCTTGCCCGCTTCGATTTTGGACAGATCGAGAATGCTGTTGATCAGACCCAGAAGATGCCTGCCCGCCGAATGGATCTTGCCGAGATCGGACAGTAACGACTCCGCCCCGAGTTCCTGCGCTTCTTCCTGAAGCATTTCGCCGTAGCCGATGATTGCGTTGAGCGGCGTGCGCAATTCGTGGCTCATGCTCGCGAGAAAGTCGCTCTTCGCGCGATTCGCCGCCTCCGCCGCTTCTTTCGCCTCGCGGAGTTCAAGCTCCACGCGTTTTCGCTCGGTGATGTCGCGCAGAGTCGCCGTGAACACAGGAGGGCCATCCGTCGAAATCCGCGTGATGGCGACCTCGACGGGAAACTGGCTGCCGTCGGCGCGCATCGCGACGAGTTCGACGCGCTTGCCGAGAACAGGCCCTTCTCCGGTTTCCTTGTAATGCGCCAGACCGCGATAGTGCGCCTCCCGAAACTCCGGGGGGATGATCAGTTCCGGCATCGAATGACCAAAGACCTCACCGCGCCGGTAACCGAAGGCCGCCTCGGCCGCGGGATTGAATTCCAGAATGCGGCTGTTGCTGTCGATCGTAACGATGCAATCGAGCGAGGTCGTTAAAACGGCCGATTTCCGCGCCTCGCTTTCGCGCAGGGCGAGTTCGCTTCTCTTCCTCTCGATTCCGACCGCGATGATGTTCGAAATCGAGGCCAGCGCTTCGAGCACGTCCTGCCCGACCTCACGCCGGGAGAACATTGCCACCACGCCCGCGACTCGCTCGTCCACGATCAGCGGATAACCCGCAAAGGCGACCATGCCTTCGCGGCGCGCCCATTCGCGGTCGCTCACGCGCGGGTCGGAGAGAACGTCGTTGGTCAGATGCGGCTCGCGCTCGAGAGCGATCAGCCCGATCTTGAATTTTCCGACAGGCACGCGCGCATGAGCGCCGTCCAGATGGGTATAGATGCCGGAACTCGCCTGAAGTTCGAGGGTCGTCTGGTCTTCGGAAATCGTCCAGATGCGGGCGAACGCCGCTCCCAGATGCCGGACGATCGCGTCCGTGCACATGCGCAGCGTCTCGCGTGTCGAATTGCCGCGCGTCAGCGCAATGCCCACGTCGGCGCTCAGCGACGAAAGCCGGACCCTCTCCCGCAGCATCTCGGAATCCCTGCGGCGGCTTGTAATATCCAGGCACGCGGCGCTCATGAAAACGGCGCGGTCGAAGTGATCGACCGACATTCGCCCGGATGCGAGCAGCCATCGCTCGGCGGGGGACTCCCGATGGACCCGGAACTCGACTTCGAGGTTAGCCCCCTGGGAGAGACACC
>DASZUZ010000133.1:0-2315 GCA_035547415.1 Bryobacteraceae bacterium
ATCCGCCGAAACAGTATTTCCGGCTCTCTCCGGGCCGGGAAGTGCGGCTGCGATGGGGTTATCTGATCACCTGCACAGGCGTGGTGAAGGACGAAAGTGGGAATGTGGTGGAAGTCCATTGCACCTACGATCCGGAGACGCGCGGGGGCAATGCGCCGGATGGCCGGAAAGTGAAATCCACCATTCACTGGGTCTCGGCCGAACACGCCGTGGACGCCGAAGTTCGCCTCTACGACAATCTGTTCCAGTCGGAGAGTCCCACCGGTCTGGAAGACCTGAATCCGAATTCGCTCGAAGTACTCACCGGGTGCAAGCTGGAGCCCTCGCTGAGCGATGTGGCGCCGCTGAACAGAGTGCAGTTCGAGCGGCTGGGGTACTTCTGCTCGGATCCGGACTCCAGGCCAGGCAAACCGGTTTTCAACCGGACCGTCGCCTTGCGCGACACCTGGGCCAAAATCGAAAAACGATCGAAATGAAAGGCGGGGCAGTCCTGATGGCTGTCCCCTGACGCTTCATGAACATACTTGGAATCGGCGGAGTTCTCCGCGACTCGGCGGCGGCACTGATCAAAGATGGCCAGATCGCCGCGGCCATTGAAGAAACGAAGCTGACCAGAAAGAACGACCTGAATCGGCTGCCCGAAGCATCTATCGCGGCCTGCCTCAAAATAGCGGCCATTCAGCCGGAGGACGTCGATTACGTGGCTCTGGCGCGGCCGTTGCCACCAGGGTCCGCGCTGCCCCTTGCTTTGCGCCGCTTCGCCAAAGCGCACGTCGTCTCGATCGATCACCACGGGGCGCACGCGGCCTCCGCGTATTTCGCCTCTCCGTTTACGAACGCGACCGTCATCACCCTCGACCGCGAAGGCGATCTTCGCTGCGGCGCGAAGTGGCGTGGGGAAGGGAACCGGCTCACTCTGGAGCAGGAGATTCTGTACCCGGATTCGATCGGTGAACTCTACGGCCGGGTGACGGAACTGCTGGGGTTCCGCGCACGCTCGGACGAGCATTGGGTGCAGTGGCTTTCCGCGTCGGGTAAGCCGGGTTATCTCGAAGTGTTCGAGGATATCCTGTCCGGGAACAACTTCGACCAGTCTTATTTCGATCGGGACGGTTTCAGTCAGAAGTTCTTTGAACGCGTCAACCTGAGCCACAAGGCCGATATCGCCGCCAGCCTGCAGCGTGCGCTCGAAAATTATGTAATGCGCCTGGCGGGCGAAACTGAAAATGTCTGCCTCGCCGGGGGCGTCGCATGGAATGCGCTGCTGGTTTCCGCGCTGGAGCGTTCGGGCCGATTCAAAGGCGTGTTCGCGCAGCCCGCGGCCGGAAATGCCGGCACGGCGCTCGGCGCCGCCCTGCAGGTGTGGCATGAAACCGCGGGTGGTGAGCGGCGCATCAACGGTGGCAGTTACGCGCTCGGTCCCGAGTTTTCCGCCGCTGAAATCAAACAGGTTCTCGAGAACTGCAAACTGCGTTTCCGGCTGCTGCCTACCGTTCCGGAACTCATCGGCGCGGCGGTCCATCAGTTGAAGGAAAACCGGATTGTGGCGTGGATGCAGGGCCGGATGGAGTTCGGACCGCGAGCTCTCGGACATCGCAGCATTCTCGCCTCGCCGCGGGATCCGTACTCGACGGAAAATCTGAACACCTTTATCAAGCACCGGGAAGGATTCCGCAAGTTCGCGGCGTCGGTTCCGGCGGAAGTTGCATCGGAGTACTTCGAGACCGGACCCAACGCGCGGCATCTCGCCACGGTTGGCCACGTCCGTCCGAAGTATCTCGAACAGTTCCGCGGCGCGATTCTGGCTGACGACCTCGTCCGGGTACACACGGTCGCGAAGGACGATAACCCGCTCTACTGGCGGCTGCTCCATGCGTTCGGCGAGGAGACCGGGATGCCGGTTCTTTACAACACGTCGTTCAACCTGTTTGGTGAGCCGCTGGTCTGCACTCCTCGCGATGCCGTGCGTAGTTTCTATTCGTCCGGCATTGACGCGATGGTCGCGGGCAACTTCCTGCTCGAAAAATAACGCCCGCCCCCCATCATTTTTGTAAGGAATTTGGGGTTCGCGACGTTAAACAGATGTGCGCACCACCGAAGAGGCTCTGATCAGCTTCGGGTCTAACGATCAGGCATTTGAAGAGCTGTTCGTCGAACATTATCCACGGCTGGTGAAAACTCTCCTCCGTCTTGTCGGAAATCCAGGCCAGGCGGAGGAACTCGCGGCCGACGCTTTCTACAAACCCTACCAGCAGCGCCCCAGACAGCATCCCGGAGAAAACCTTGCCGGCTGGCTTTACCGCACGGCCATGAAC
>DASZUZ010000134.1:0-6724 GCA_035547415.1 Bryobacteraceae bacterium
CTGAACGTCCCGGTTTACGCCCTGTTCGGCGGCGCTCTGCGGACCTCGATTCGCATCTACGCCAATATCAACCGCTCGACCAATCCGCGCACGCCCGCCTCGTTCGCCGCCATGGCGGAGCATGCGGCCGAAGCGGGATTCGACGCCGTCAAACTCGCCCCGTGGGACGAGATGCTCAGGGACTTGTCCGATGCCGCGAAGGTGGAACAGGTCACGCAACAGGGAGTGGAGCGAGCGGAAGCCGTCAGGAAGGCGATCGGACCGAAACGGGACTTACTGCTCGATGCCCACAGCAAGTTCGACGTCGAGCGGGGACTCAAATTACTGCCGAGGGTTGCGCCGCTGAATCTCTTCTGGCTCGAAGAAGTTACGCCGCCGCCCGGATTGCCCGCCATTCGCCGCGCTGAGCGGATGCCGTCGGCGGGCGGAGAAAATCTGTACGGCGCGAAAGGCTTCTACCCGTATATAACGGCGGGATCGGTGGACATCCCGATGCCGGACGTGAAGTACTGCGGAGGAATGCTGGAACTGAAGAAGGTGGGCGTCCTCGCGGAATCGGCGGGACTGAAAGTATCGCCGCACGGCCCCGCAAGTCCCGTAGGCAACGCCGCGGCCGCGCAGGTCTGCGCGACCATGCCGAACTTCCTCATCCTGGAGTTCTCATTCGGAGAAGTCCCCTGGCGCGCCGAACTCATCGACCCGCCGGAGGATGCGGCCAGGGGCCGGCTCACAGTGACCGACCGGCCGGGCCTCGGTATTCGGCTGAACGAGAAGACGGCTGCGAAATACCGGGCAGGGTAACGAAGAAGTTGTGTGGTCAGGGCTTTCGCCCGGCGCAAGCTTCGATTGTCACGAGGGCAGCAGAATGACGGGCCTGAATCTATTTCTCCCGGCGGCCCGTGCTGCGGAACTGAGGCAATTGCGAAATGAAAGCATCTGTTACTGGAAAATCTTCTGAAGGTCTATTACTTCTACCCAGTCCTCAATAGGAGTCACCGTAACTCGACGCAGCCTGAAGAAGCGTACTGCGGAACCCTTCTTCCATGTCGCCAACAGAACATGTTGCGCCCCGACTTGTCTCTTGACGGCCCTCAATCTGGTGGCGTCATCAGAAGTCGGCATCGGCGCACTTCCGCCTTTCACCTGAATCAATATGATCTCAAGCTGATCTCCCCGCTTTGTTCCCGGCAGCGTCGGAACTCTATGGTCCTTGCGGATAGCGAGAAGGTCTACGACACCACGAGATTCGGCGCCAGTCTTTCCGTTGAAGGTAACCAGTTGCCATCGCGTCCTCGCGAGCACCTGCCGGATTCGGACTTTGGTCATTGTAACCGCCCAGCGGGCGGTTCGCCTCGACTTCTGTTGCGCTGCTATCCAGTCGGTTCCCATGCGTCGTTCTACGATTGCCGTCCACGCGTCATCATAACTGCATCGGTGCTGCGTGCGCATCACAAGGGCCCGCAGCGGTCAAATTGTTTCAATGGGCGCAACGAGGCTTTTCATTTTGTATGTTCCCGACGTGTCGTTTGCGGAAGCACGCTGGTCGATCCGACGAAGTGCCAGTCTGATTAGAGTGAGGGATTCACTCGGTGGGCAAACAAGAATAACGGGTTGAATACCGAGCAGACTGCTCGTATGCCATAGGCCCGGACCGGAATGCGCGCAAGCGATTCCCGAACTCATCGCCCGGCTCTCGTCGTCTCTCATCCGGGCCGAGTACTGAGCCGCTGGTACTGCGCGGCGGTGCCATACTCATGGCAGACGGTCCTGCGATGTCACCCCTTGGCGACAGAATCACAATAGAACCCGGCAAACGAGGCGGAAAGCCGTGTGTCCGCGGACTGCGAATTACGGTGTGGGACGTACTCCGGTGGCTTGGCGCGGGTATGACCGAAGAGGACATTCTGGACGAGCATCCCGATCTCGAAAAGGCTGACTTTCCAGCAGTCTATCGTTACGCCGCAGATCTGGGATTGGGCAGTAACGAATCCGAAAAATATTTATGACCGCTGGAAACAGACAAGTTAGCTCTGTCCGCCAACGAATCTGGGAACGATCCATCCGACATCCCGTGCTACCGTTCCCTCGTAAGACTCCGGAACGCTCCCATCGGCGCCCGGGCCACTAAGCAGCGTGATTTCCTCGAGGCTCTCACGCGGCGAACTGTAAAACGATGTGGCGATAGGCGCATTCGTCAACTGCGGCCGGGGAGCCTGATACTCGAGACCAACAGGCAATCGGAGCGCTCCAGAAGATCAGGGGCAGGCCACCCTTTCCCGTGGCCTGCCCCAACCAAAATGGGTTTGCTTTTTCGAATCGGTCAATCGGCGCGGAACGCCGGACTTACTCCCGGTTACCGAAGCTGTAACCAACCCCGATCGAATACTGCGGAACCCAGTTACTCCCGAACTGGAAGAAGTTATTGATGTAGTGCGCCTCAACCGCCGGACGCACAAACACTCGGTCCGTAACATAGAACCGCGCCGCGGCTTCCATATGGGCCTGGAAGTGATTGGAACTTTCGAGATACTGATTCGACGTCGAGCACCCGGTGAACTGATCGCAGAACCGCTGCGTGTACGAATACCGCAGGCTCACGCCGCCCAGTCCGGCCCGCAGTTCCGGAACGAAGCGCTTCGAATGCGTCGGTTCCACGATCGCGTCGAACGTGTAGAACAATGGCCGGTAATTCAGGCCCGCGTAAGCGCCCTGCGATCCCTTCCACGAAAGGTCGGCGCCAACCCCGTAGTGCTTCGAAAACATGAAATCCGCGCCGAGATCCGCGAACAGCCCGCCCATCTTCGGAGTCGTATAAGGAATGCCGGTTCCGAACGTATCGATCTGCTGATTGCTCGAACTGTCCGTCGCCGTTCCGAGCCCCGCGTGCACGTTGAAAGACCCCGCCTGCGCGTGCGCAAATGGTATGCCCGCTGTAAATAGCAGAAATACAGGAATGGTATGAATAAGTTTCATAAGCAAGTAACCTTCTGTTTTTGTCGGACGCATCCGTGCCGCCATCCGGTTTCGTTCGCGACGTTAAGAAATGTAAACGGGACGCCAGTCCGCGGTGAACAACGGCGATATACTGCTGGATTCGAATATGAACACTTCAGCCACTCGACGCTCTATGCTGAAAACCGCTCTCGGAGCGGCAGCCCTCTCCCCCCTCGTCGCCCAGACGAAGCGCGACTGGACCGGCAAAGATCCTTCGCCGTATCCCGACCCCGACATCGTAGTGCTCGACGCGAAGCGCTTCAAATACAAGATCAACAACTCGGCCATCGAGCGCGTCTTCGTCGGCTGCCGCTGGGCCGAAGGCCCCGCCTGGAACGGCAACGCGCAGTGCCTCGTGTGGAGCGACATCCCGAACAATCGCCAGATGCGGCGTAACGAAGAAGACGGCCACGTCAGCGTCTACCGCTCCAACGCGAACTACAGCAACGGAAATACCTTCGACTACGAAGGCCGCCAGATCTCCTGCGAGCACGACACGCGCCGCCTCGTGCGCTACGAACCCGACGGATCCGTAACCGTCCTCGCCGATAAATGGCAGGGCAAGCCGCTCAACGCGCCCAATGACGTCGTTGTTCACCCCGATGGTGGCATCTGGTTCACGGATCCCGGTTACGGTATTCTCGTCGCGTACGAAGGCCATCTCGACAAGCCGCAGATCAAGGAAGCCGTGTATCGCATCGACCCGAAGACCGGCAAAATGGAGATGGTCACGAACGAACTCCACAAACCGAACGGCATCTGCTTCTCGCCCGACTATAAGAAGGTCTACATCTGCGACACGGGCGCGACCCACGAGCCGGATCTCCCGAAGACCATCCACGTCTACGACCTCGACGGCACGAAACTCCGCAACGGCAAGGTCTTCATCAACACCGAAATCAAAGGCAAAGGCGCCGGTCTCGCCGACGGCATCCGCGCCGACGTCGACGGCAATATCTGGGCCGGTTGCGGCTGGGTTGGACCCGGCTATGACGGCGTTCACGTCTTCGCGCCCAACGGCGATCTCATTGGCATGATCCTGCTCCCCGAAACCTGCGCCAATCTCTGCTTCGGAGGCCGGCATCGCAATCGGCTGTTCATGGCCGCGAGCCAGTCGGTCTATTCGGTTTACGTTGAAACGCGCGGCGCGCACATCTGCTGAATATGCGACTTACACTGCTTGCACTGCTGGCTTCTTCGCTCTTCGGACAACTCGTCGACCACGATGTGGTCTATTCCCCGGTCGGCGGCCGGCAAACGATGGACATCGTTCGCCCGAGCACCGCTTCATCTACGCCGCGACCGGCTATCCTGCTCGTCCACGGCGGCGGCTTCCGCGCGGGAACGAAGGAAGGTTACCTGCCTCTCGCGAATAAGCTCGCGGAACACGGCTATGTCGCGGCGACAGCCACGTATCGCCTGTCACCGCGCAACCAGTTCCCCGCGGCGGTGGAGGACGTCAAAGCCGCCGTCCGTTTCCTGCGCGCGAACGCGGCGAAATACGGAATTGATCCTGATCATATCGGCGCGCTCGGCGGCAGCGCCGGCGGTCACCTGGTCCTGATGCTCGGACTCACCGCCGGCGTACCGGAGTTCGAAGGTTCCGGCCCCAATCGCGAGCAGTCGAGCCGCGTTCAGTGCGTCGTCGATGAATACGGCCCCACCGATTTCACGCAGTCGTATTCGAAGTCGGTCGACGCCGCCGACGTTCTGCCGAAATTCCTCGGCGGCGATCTCGATCACGACCGGCTCGCGCACATCCGCTCCAGCCCGCTGAACTGGGTCACACCGAACGCGGCGCCCATCCTCGCCATCCACGGCACAAAGGACCCGTACGTCGCTTACGAGCAATCGCTGTGGCTGATCGAACGCCTCATCGCCGCCGGTGTGCCCGCCGAACTCGAAACCATCACAGGCGCGGGCCACGGCTTCAAGGGAGCCGATGCCCTGCGCGCCGACGAACGAGCCATCGCGTGGTTCGACAAGTACCTCAAACCCGAGCCGGTGACGCACACGCTTCTCATTTCCGACCACGGACCCAACGGAGAGATCGCCGCCATCGAATGGCCGTCCGGTCACGTCCTGTGGACCGTCTCCAACGACCACGGCCACGATGTTCAGTCGCTGCCCAACGGGCACGTCCTGTTCACCATCAATCCGCAAAAAAAGGTCGTTGAACTCGACGCCAACCGGAAGGAAGTCTGGACTTACTCCGAAGGTCTCGAACATCCCATCGCCGCGCAGCGTCTCGCCAACGGCAACACGCTGATCGGCGACGCGAAACTCGGGAAACTCATCGAAGTCACGCCCGGGAAACGCGTGGTCTGGAAATACGAAAACCCCGACCTCGCCAATATGCGTTCGCGCAACAGCCATCGCACGGAGCAGGGAACCACCCTGATCGCCATCGAGGCCGAAGGCAAACTGATCGAAGTCGACAAATCGGGCAAAATCATCTGGCAATGGCAGGCGCCGAACGGGCAGAACCGCAAACTGTATCAGGGTCGGCGGCTGCCAAACGGCAACACTGTAGTCAGCCTATCGGATCCCGGTGAAATCGTCGAAGTCGATCCTTCCGGGAAGGTCGTCCGCTCCATCGCCGGAGCCAACCCCGCCATTCAGATGGGTTGGGTCTCGGGTTTCGTACTTCTCCCCGATGGCGGCATCATCGCCAATGACTATACAGGTCGCCGCATCGTCGAGGTGGACGCGAAAGGCAAAGTCGTGAACCAGTGGCGTACCGGCTCACGCACCATCGCGAGTATCGATCTCGTCCGATAACAGAACGGCCTTCCCGAGTACCTTGCGCTCCATCAGCGCTCGCATGGCCTCGGGAAGGCGCGAGAGCGGCCATGTGTTCGACACTTCGGGGCGGATCTTGCCATCGAGCCAGAGCCGCTCCAGAGCCTGATTCGTCGTGGCCGTATAGTTCGGATCGGCGTTGACCCGGCCCCCCCAGTACACGCCGGTCACGGAGATGTTCTTGAGCAGAATGCGGTTGGCCGCGATGGACGGAATCCGGCCGCTCGCGAACCCGACCACCAGCAGCCGGCCCCCGGGCGCGATGCATTTGGTCGAAAGGTCGAAGACGTCGCCGCCGACCGGATCGTAGATGACGTCCGCGCCGCGCCCGCCCGTCAGCCGCTTGACCTCGTCGATCCAGCCAGGCTCGCGGTAATCGAGAACGTGCGATGCGCCCTGCCGCCGGGCGAATCCGAGCTTTTCCGCCGATCCCGCTGTCGCGATTACATTCGCGCCGAACGCCCGGCCCAGTTGGATCGCGGACATGCCGACGCCGCTCGCTCCCGCGTGGACGAGCAGCCACTCGCCGGGTTGCAGTTGCCCGCGTTCGCGCAGTGCGAAGTAAGACGTCTGATAAACGATGGGCAGCGCCGCCGCCTGCGCCCAGCTCATTCCCTCGGGCACGCGAAAGACGTTCGCGGCGTCCACAACAGTAGATTCGGCGAAGCCCCATCCCTGCGGCAGAGCCAGCACGCGATCCCCGTTGCTCCAGGTTGTTACGCCGTCGCCAACGGCTTCAATTTCGCCCGCGATCTCCGCGCCGGGCGTGAAGGGAAAAGGAGGTTTTACCTGATATTTGCCCTGAATCTGCAGAATGTCGAAGAAATTCAGCGCCGCAGCGCGGTTTCGAATCCGGACCTGTCCCGGTCCGGGCTCCGGCGCGTCGACCTCCGCCCACGCCATGCCTTCCGGCTCGCACCACTCGCGC
>DASZUZ010000135.1:0-2993 GCA_035547415.1 Bryobacteraceae bacterium
CCGGGGTGCTGCCCTGCATGCGGCAAAGCTGTTCGTAACAGGAACCGCCCTGCTTCTGTGCGTAATTGCGCAGTTTGTCCCAGTCGAATCGGCCCCGCGCGATGAAGAAGTTTCCGCTCTTCGAGAACGAGCCAACCATCAGGTCCAGATCCCGGCGGTAGTCGAAGCCCGTTCCATCGAGGAACTGCTTGTACTCGGGCTCGAGGGCGGCCTTCGAGTCCGCCAGCAAACCGGCGTGGCGCAGCAGCGCGAAGTTAATATCCACGACGGTCGCGTCTTCCTGCGGGAATCGCGACAGAAGCTTCGGCAAATCGAAAAAAGACCGGGAGGCGCGCCATCGGTACAACGCAAACCCGCCCCCGAGGCAGGACCCCAGGAGCAGGATCGCGAGAACAATGTTGAGAGGCTTAAACCGCGACGGCCATTTCCGACTCGCGCTCATGCTTCCATAGTTCCATATAGCCCGAAAGCGTCTGCATCATCTGCCGGAAGCCTTCGATGGTCAGCGACTGAGCGCCGTCGCTGATGGCCTTCTCCGGACACGGGTGGACTTCCACGATCATGCCGTCGGCGCCGATGGCAACGGCGGCTTTCGCCAGCGCCGGCACCAGACTGCGCTTGCCTGTCGCGTGGCTCGGATCGATGATCACGGGCAGGTGCGTGAGTTCGTTCAGAACAGGTACGGCGGCGATGTCGCAGGTATTGCGCGTGGCCGTTTCGAAAGTGCGGATGCCGCGTTCGCACAACATCACCTGCGGGTTGCCGTGCGCCACGATGTACTCGGCGGACATGAGCAGTTCCTTGATGGTGGAACTGAGGCCGCGCTTCAGCATGACCGGACGGCCGCAGCGGCCGAGGCTCTTCAGCAGCGCGAAATTCTGCATGTTCCGCGCGCCAACCTGCATGATGTCCGCGTACTCCGCCACCAGATCCACCTGCGCGTCACTCATTACTTCCGTGATCACCGCGAGACCCGTCGCTTCGCGCGCCTTCGCCAGCAATTTGAGACCGTCGGCTTCCATGCCCTGAAAGTCGTAGGGCGACGTGCGGGGCTTGAACGCGCCGCCGCGCAGGATCGTCGCGCCTGCCGCCGCAACCGCCTCCGCCGTCTCCATGATCTGCTTTTCGCTTTCCACGGAACACGGGCCTGCCATGGTGACGAACTTGTCGCCGCCGATCTCCGCTTTGCCTGCGCGAATCACCGTGCGTTCGGTGCGGAACTCCTTGCTGACGAACTTGTAAGGAGCGGAAATCCGTACCGCGCGCTCCACGCCGGGCGTCGCCTCGAGCGATTCGAGACAGGCAGTCACATCGCCTCCGACGCCAACGACGCCGATGACGACCCGCTCCGCGCCTTCAATCGAGTGGACCCGAAACCCGAATTCGCGCACCCGTTCACAAACATGGTCAACCTCCTGCTTCGTGGCATGTAACCGCATCGAGATAATCATTGTGTTCTGACGACCCTTCCTGAAAATAAAAAACCCACTCTTTCGAGTGGGTTGGTTCAGCTTAACTTGCCGGAATCAGTCCAAACCAACGCCACTATGGAGTAGGGCTCCAAAATCGAAAGCCAAAATAATAGTTGGCCGTGACGAAGGTCATGAAAAGACTAATATACCACTCGAACCGCGTATTGCAACTCAGACTTGCGCGATGACGGCGTCCGTGACCTCACTGGTCCGGCTTGTCCCTCCGAGGTCGGGTGTTCGCACGGACTTCGCGGCAAGAACTTTGGCTACCGCTGTCTCGATGTCCGCTGCGGCCTCGGAGTGGCCCAGATGTTCGAGCATCTGCTCCACGCAGAGAAAGGTCGCGAGCGGGTTCACGATGCCTTTGAACGCGATATCGGGGGCCGAGCCATGCACGGGCTCGAACATCGACGGGAAACGCCGGGATGGATCGAGGTTCGCGCTGGGAGCGAGGCCCATGCTGCCGACGATCATGGCTGAGATGTCGCTGAGGATGTCGCCGAACAGGTTCGACGCGACCACGACGTCGAAGCTGTCGGGTCTTCGGATGAAGTTCATCGCCGCGGCGTCTACCAGCAGCGATTCCGTCGTGATATCCGGGTACTCAGCGGCGACGGCCGCGAAAGCGCGATCCCAGAGCACCAGCGAATAACCCTGCGCATTCGATTTTGTGACGCTGGTGACGCGCCGCTTGCCGTTGCGTTTTCGGGCCAGTTCAAAGGCGACCCGAACCACCCGGTCCACGCCTCGGCGGGTGAACACGGAACTTTGCACCGCGACTTCGTCCGGCTGATTCTGATAAAGGAAGCCACCGATCTGGGCGTATTCTCCTTCGGTGTTCTCGCGCACGACCACCAGATCAATTTCTTCGCCTTTGCGCAGGGCAAGTGGCGAGTCGACTCCTTTGTAGAGCTTTGCGGGGCGGATATTGGCGTACTGGTCGAAGGTTCGGCGGATGGGCAGCAGAAGGCCGTTCAGAGTAACGTGATCGGGGACCTTCGGATGGCCCACCGCCCCGAGCAGAACAGCATCCGAAGCCTTCAGTTGATCGAGGAAATCCTCGGGCGCCATGCGGCCGTTGCGGAGGTAGTACTCAGAACCCCAGTCGTAATCCGAATATTCGAGTCGGAAGCCATATTTCTGTTCGAGCCGGGATAGCAGCCGCTTAGCCTCGGGAATGATCTCCTGTCCAACGCCATCGCCGGCGATCACGGCAATCCTGTGTGTCTGCACTCTCCGACTTTCTCATGGAAGGCCAGGCGGCGGGCGGGGGGAAGTCCTAAAAGATTAGTTGACACGGACCGTACGCAGGCGCATACTCCTAATTGTTTAGGAGGATCGCTTGCCCGGACGCAAAAGGTCCACGCAATCGCTCACGCCACTGGAACTCGAAATCATGAACGTTCTCTGGGAGACAGGCCCGGCTGTCATCGATCATCTGAAATCGTCTTTTTCTGAACCTTCGCCGGTGTAGCAAGCGCAACATCATCGGGCGCCGAAGGTGCCAATCATCCGTCAATC
>DASZUZ010000136.1:0-3986 GCA_035547415.1 Bryobacteraceae bacterium
TCGCTGTGGCGCAACAACGGCAATGGCAAGTTCACGGACGTGGCGAAGAAGGCCGGAGTGACGACGAACCCCGGCAATGGGAAACAGCGGTGGAATACCGGCTGCGCTTTTGTCGATTACGACAAGGACGGCCACCTGGATTTGTTCGTCTCGAACTACATCAACTTCGATCCGAAGACGGCTCCACTGCCGGAATCGGGACCGTGTCTCTATAAAGGATTGATGGTCGCGTGCGGACCGCCGGGGCTGGAAGGCGGCAAAAACATTTTGTTCCGTAACCGCGGCGACGGTACGTTCGAAGATGTTTCGGAAAAATCGGGAATTCTGAAGACGGAAGGCACGTACGGGCTGGGTGTTCTTGTAGCAGACTTCGACAACGATGGCTGGCCGGATATTTACGTCGCGAACGATTCGACATCCTCGGCGCTCTATAAGAACAATCACGACGGTACGTTCACCGATATCGCCATCGAATCCGGCGTCGCGTTCAGCGCGGATGGCAAGCCGCAGGCCGGCATGGGTGTCTCGGCGGCCGATTACGATGGCGACGGTAATCTCGACATCGTGAAGACGAACTTCGCGGGCGACACTACGAGTCTCTACCGCAATGTTGGAAAGATGGTCTTCGACGATCAGACTTTTCAGGCGGGGCTGGGGAGGAACACGCGTTTTCTGGGCTGGGGCGTCGGATTCATTGACTTCGACAACGATGGCCGGCAGGATATTCTCGTCTGCAACGGGCACGTTTATCCCGAGGTAAGTGAGTCCGCGATGGAATCGGGTTACCGGGAGCGCAAGGTGCTCTACCAGAACCAGGGCAACGGAAGATTTGTCGATGTGTCCACGAGCGCCGGTCCGGGGATTCTGGAGCAGGTCGCCGGGCGCGGCTGCGCGTTCGGCGACTTCGATAACGATGGCGACATCGAGGTCCTGGTCAACTGCGTCAACCAGGAACCTCAACTGCTGCGATGCGATCAGAAGACCGGGAATAACTGGATCAAGGTAAAAACGGTCGGCGTCCGCTCGAACAGGTCCGGTATCGGGGCGCGGATCTACTGTTCCACGGCTGACGGCCGGCGTCAGATGGACGAGGTTCGAAGCGGCGGAAGCTACATTTCTCAGAACGTGATGCGGGTACACTTCGGATTGGGCACAGCAAGCACCGCGGAGATTGAAATCCGGTGGCCGAGTGGAACCGTCGATCGCTTCCACGCCACTGTGAACAAAATCATCACGGCAGTGGAAGGCCAGGGCATCGACAAAGCCGCGAAGGCGGTCTGATTCCCGAGCGTCTGCCGGGCGTACGATAGGGGCGATGAGCCTGGTGCGATTTCTTCTGTGGTTCACCGCCGCGCTCTCCGCTCACGCGCAGTTCGCCGGATCTTTTTACCGTTTCGATGTGCCGAATGCCGCCGCCACTTATCCGCGCGGCATCAATTCCGCGGGCGCTATTTGCGGGTATTACACGACAACACTGCTCGGTACGCAACATGCTTTCGTGCGAAACCCGGCGGGCGTGGTCACGACCTTCGACGCTCCCGGCGCCGCGATGACGTCGGCTTTCGGAATCAATGATGCAGGGCAGGTGGTGGGATTCTGGTCCCCCGACATCAATGGCAATGTAGAGCATGCCTTTCTTCGCGATGCTTCGGGCGCAATGACAACCTTTGATGTTCCGCAACGATCGATCACGAGCGCGTGGGGTATCAACAACGCCGGCCAGATGGTTTTGAATGCCCTGGAGGAGCCGGGCCCCAATGACGCTCTGTTTCGCACTGCCGATGGCGCCTATACGCCAATCGCGATCAGCGGGGTTTCAGGCGTTTATGTATATGGGCTCAACAACTCCGGCGCAGTGGTCGGCAGCCTGATCGCGGGCGGCCTTCAGCAGGCATTTCTGTCAGAGGGGTTCGGAACCGCGTCCGTCACCTCCTTCATTTATCCGGGCAGTACGACGGCAACGGTGGCGAACGGCATCAACGACCGGAACGAAGTGGTTGGATATTACACCGTGGGCTATCGAGGCGGTTCGAGTTCCCACGCGTTTCTGCGCTACGCGGGCGGTAACTTCGCCGCGCTCGACGTTCCGGCGGCGCGCTCAACCCTTGCCGCGGGTATTAACAATCAGCGAGAAATTGTGGGTGTTTACGACGATCCGGCCGGAGGCCAGCATGGATTTCTGGCCATTCCGGAACAGCATCATCCCCTTGAGCGTCCGGTTCCGCGAAGCAGGAGATGATCGATCTCGTCGTCAACGCCCGTCAGAATTCTCACCGTTGCCGTAGGCGAGCAATTTACCGACGATCCCTGAGCGCGTAGTAACTCCCATCTTGATCATGATCAGCCGGACGAAAGCTTTTACCGTGTTCGGGCTGATTTTCAGCCGCTCGGCAAGTTCCTTGCTGGTCAGGCCGACGGAGACTCCGGCGAGGATCTCTTCCTCTCGCGGCGTCAGACCGCATTCGATCGACACTTTACGAATGGCGTCGCCCGGAGAAGAGACTTTCTGAAAATACACTGAAATCATCGGATTCGTGAATGTCCGAAGGCGCGATTCCAGCAGAAAGGCACGGCACCCGTAAACCTGCCGTTCACCATGCAGGCGTATCCGGAATCGGGACAGGTGCTGGAGATCGGTCCCCCGCAACGCTTCGATTAGTTCCAGTGGCAGCGACTCGGCCGAGCCGTTGCGCCGGTTGATATCTGTCAGAATCGCGCCTGCCCCACGATCGGAGGCGATCAGCCGAAAAGACATATCCATCATCAGGACGCCGTCCTCCGCCGCAATCGGACGGGCTTCCGGAACGTGTAAATTCAGCCTTGCTTTCGGCGAACTCGGTAGATCCATGAAATTCCTTGCCGCCCTGCCTGGATGAGTTCAGAATTACGCCGGTTGTCAACTGCCCGGAAGCGTTCAGGGCACATATCGAGAGATGTAAGTTCCCCAGTTCGCCAATGGAGTCCGATTGCCAGCCGGGATGTATTCGCTGACTGACCAGATACTACCATCCGCGCTGGTTACCGCCGTGGAATAATCCCCCCAACGAGCAACAGGGGCGCTGAAGGAGGGGAAGTAGCCGGTAAAGCCATCTTCAGGCCCCGCCCCTGCGCCCGCAATCCGGACCGCAGAAGGAGATGTATTTGCGTCGAAAGTAGTAAATGCCGCTGACGGGTAATAGTCCGGTCCCACCAGCGTGAACGCTATTACGCCCTGGCCTTTGGAGTTTACGGAGATGGCGGGGCGAAGCACGTGGTTATTTGTCACCGACACATAACCCTTCTTCAACACGGAGGCCGCAACCGCGGAACTGCGAAACGTGGGTGACAGAATGACGTAACCCGCGCCGACTACGCTGGTTCCGGCGTCGTCAATGACCTGTGTCGGAAGAGAGACGTACAGCCGTCCGCCGGCGTAGGAAACAGACTGTATGCGGCTGTCGATATTGCCGTCGATGAAGGCAAGCTGTCCGGGAGGGATAAGGCTCGATCCATACGGCAGGGGGCCGGGTTTCTGACTCGCGACACCGGGGTAAGTATAGGAGAGAGCCGAAACCAGAGTCTGCGTCAGGAGCAGGCTGGGATTGGAACCCTGCAATGACGCCGTGTTGGAGAGCGCCCAGAGCGCCAGCAGGCTGTTGATGGAATAAAAAGCCTGACTGCTGACAAGGTATTCCACGCCTCCACTTGCGACGAAGTTGTTTGCGCCCGGCGGTGTTGTCGCGGGCTGAATCGCAAACTCGAATCCACTGGTGAGCGGCAGGCTAAATTCCAGCGTCGAAGGCGCGGCCGCGCCCGATCCCAGGCCCGTCTTGGAAATGGCGAGAATCACGGAATCGACGGGCTGAAGATACAGGGCATCGTATTCGTTTGCGCTGACATAAAAGCCGTACTGATCCGACCCGATCTGTGGAAAGTCCGCAATGCAGGGGCAGCCTGGATTCGAGGCATGCGTCGTATCCAGGACATAGATGTTCCAGACTCCCGTC
>DASZUZ010000137.1:0-2105 GCA_035547415.1 Bryobacteraceae bacterium
ATGCCGGAATCCACAAACGGAAGGGTGAGCCACGCCGGTGCCACGCGGCCCACCCGTTCCTTCGCAATGCCTGCAAAGTCCGTGTAAGGGCTCTCGGCGACGATGGCGTGAAATCTGGTTTCCCGGCGCAGGGATTCGAGCAGGACCGAAGCTCCCAGAGAAGCTCCGAATCCGTAGATCGCATGCACGTTCGGCTGGCGAAGCAGCCAGTCCGCCCAGGCGTGAATATCCTGCTCTTCCGATATTCCATAGGTGCTGATCCCGTCGCTTTCTCCATGTCCGCGCAGGTCCGGCGTCAAAACTGTATAGCCCTGCCGCAGGAAGATGTACCCGAGCCCGACGACGCCCGAGCGCGAATCGCCGACGCCGTGCAGGACGACGATCGCCCGCCCGTTCGGTTTTTCGGGTTCGAAGTACCAGCCGCGCTGCACCGCGCCGTCCGGAGCAATCACCTGCGCATCCCGGCATGTCATGTGTGCGATGCACGGACACACCTTCGCGATGGCAAGCCGCGGCGGATGCAGGGCTCCTTCGGTCGTCACCGCCGCGGCGCCGAAAATGAGACCCGCCGCCACCACAGCGGTCGAGGCGAGCACGATCAGGACTCGTCGGAGAATCATGGCATTCCGTATGTCAGAATAAAACTTTGAAACCCCTTCTGGTCGTGATCCCGCTGCTTTTGCTGGCGGCATGCGGGAGCGGTCCGCAACCCAAATCAGAATCCGCAGCCAGTTTACCCGAGGCTCATGTCGATCCGGCGACCGCCGGAACGATCACCGGGAAGGTGGTTTTCAAGGGCGACGCGCCCGTCATGCCGGTGATCGATATGTCGTCCAATCCGCAGTGCGAACGGCAGCATCACACGCCGCAGAAGGCCGAGACGGTGATTGTCAATCCGAATGGCACTCTGAAAAACGTCTTTGTGTGGATCAAAGACGGACTCGCGCCGGCGCGCTGGACTCCGCCCGCCACGCCTGCGAAGCTGGATCAGAACGGTTGTGTTTACCGGCCGCACGTGCAGGGCATCATGGAAGGGCAGGATCTCGAGATCGTCAACAGCGATCCGGTGAACCATAATGTCCACGCGGAATGCGAGAAGAATCCCGCCTGGAACGAATCGCAGCCGCCCCGCGCGGAGCACAAATTCAAGAAATTCAACGAGGAAGAGGTGCTGTTCCCGGTGACGTGCAGCGTGCACCCCTGGATGCGCGCCTATATCGGCGTGTCACCGCACCCCTTCTTTGCCGTGACCGGGGACGACGGATCGTTCACATTGAAAGGTGTTCCCCCCGGTTCCTATACGGTTGAGGCGATTCACGAGAAGTACGGAAAGAAAGAGGGCAAGCTGACTCTGACTCCGTCCGGGACCGCCACCATCGAGTTCACTTATGGCAGTTAGCAGTCAATTCGGCGCATCGTACCATCGGGGCCTGCATCGCTGGTCCATCCTGCTGGCATTCTGTACGTTGCTGCTGGTCGTCGCCGGCGGGCTTGTGACCAGCCGGGACGCCGGACTTTCGGTTCCGGACTGGCCCCTTTCCTACGGCAAGCTGATGCCGCCCATGGAAGGCGGCATTCTCTATGAGCACGGGCATCGGATGGTGGCGACCACCGTTGGCATCTTCACCATCGTCTCGATGATCTGGCTCTGGCGCGTGGAAAATCGCCGGTGGCTCCGATGGCTGGGCGTCATCGCGTTGCTCGCGGTGATCGCGCAGGGAGTGCTCGGCGGTCTCACGGTGCTGATGCTGCTTCCCTGGTGGATCTCCTCCTCTCACGCCAGCCTGTCGCAGCTGTTTTTTTCAACTACAGTCGCCATCGCGCTGTTCACTTCGGAATGGTGGGTGCGCGGTCCATTGGTTGTGGACGAAGACCCGAAATACCCCCTCCGGGGTTTGTCGCTCGCCGCGCCCATCTGCGTGCTCGGTCAGCTGGCGCTGGGCGCCGCCGCGCGGCACAAGGCCATCGGGTCCATCTACCATATCTGCGGGTCGCCGATTGTAACCTTCGTGGTACTTTGGGTTTCGTTGCGCATTCTGCTTCATTACGCACAGAATCGTGAGTTGCGACTGGGCGCGCTGACGCTGATCGGCATCACCATGACG
>DASZUZ010000138.1:0-4019 GCA_035547415.1 Bryobacteraceae bacterium
AGCGTCCACGCCCTGCCGAACTCGAACCGGAAATCCTCGCCATAGAGGACCGGAGACGCGGCCCGCATCACGCGCACGTAGACAAGACCGCGATTGCCCTCCATGACCCATCGCATGATGGCGAGCAACTGGCGGGGGCAACTGACGTTCACGATCCGCAGATGGGCGGAACCGTCAAACATGGTGATGTCGTCGTTGCCCATATGGGTCGCGCCGTTGGTGCGAGTCTCGAAGTCAGGACCTGTCGCGAGAAATGTCAGATCGAGACCATGGCCTTCGCTGAGCCAGCCGTTCGGGGCAGCCATCGCTTCCAGGCGCTCCTGATGACCAACGGAAATCCGGCGCAGCGCCTGCCAGTTGAAGAACGGGCAGAACGTGCTCACCCATGCGTTGCATCCGAGCGCCGCGAACGCTTCGCCGATGTTCATCATGTTGGCCTCTGCCACGCCCACGTTGAGAGCGCGCTTCTGGTCCACGGCCGCGACACCGGCCTCGAGACCGCTGGTGGTGCCAAGATCGGCATCGATCGAGACAACGCGCGGGTCGCGCGCGAACACCTTCATGGCCGCGGTAACAATGTCAGACGAAGCGTACTCTTTTTTCGGATCGATCTTCGGCAGCGCCGCGGGGTCATAGTTGATGGCTTTGGAGCGGGCGGGCGTCCGAGAGACGAGCCGGACGCCTTCAGGAGCAAATCTCTTCGCGATCGAATCGAGGTGCGCGCGCGTGGCTGAGTCGAGTTTTTCCCGATAGCGCTCGTAGTCATCCAGACGGGCCTCGCGCTGCAGACGCTGCATGGCCAGTTCCTGCTCCATGAGCGCATCGGATATCACGACCTTGTGCTTGTTCATGAAATCCGAACACGCGCCGAAACCTTTCTGGCCATGGCAGATAATGGCGGTCGGCTTGCCGTTGCGAGGTCCGTTGCGAAACTCGTCGAGCGCGGAATACACGCCATCGTACCGGGTTGCGTCGGCGCTGAATACGCGCCATCCGAACGAAGTGAAGACATCTTCGAGGCACGGCATGGGGAACACCATGCGGCTCGCGATATCGAGTTGCCCATTGTTCTGATCCACCAGAACGCACAGATTGTCCAGGTGTTTCGTGGCCGCGAACATCACGGCTTCCCAGATCGTGCCTTCCTGCAGTTCTCCGTCTCCGGTGAGAGCGTACGAATCGAACTTCGGGGCGCCACGACCGGCCAGAGCGAAACCCTGCGCCACGGAAAGCCCCTGGCCCATGGGACCGGTGGCAATCTGAATTCCGGGCAGCAACGGGCCTGGATGCCCGTTCAGAATGCTGGCCCATCCGCGTGAATTGCGCAGAACGCTCCGCTCGAAGTATCCCAAGTCAGCGTAGACCGAAGCCAGGGCCGCCACCGCGTGGCCTTTGCTCAGGACAAACATGTCCTGCCCCGGCTCGGCGGGATTCGCTACGTTGACGTCGATAAATCCGCCGTAGAATAACGCCACCAGCGGAACGGTGGCGGAAAATGCGCCGCCCGAGTGCAGACCTTTGTCCGCCGCATCCCGGCACTGTTCCAGGGTAAGGATCCGGATATCGGAATCCTTGATTTCGAGCAGCTTCAGGATGCCCCGGCGGAGGGCCGCCGTCGAAGCGCCAGTCAGGACCGCGGCAGGGGAACTCACCGCGAGATTTCCGTGAGCTGGCGGATGTAATTGGAGATCGAGCGCGCCGGTATATTCGCCCATATCGGAGTACAGTTCGGGAACTCTTCGCTGCTGCCCCAGTACTTCGCGTCGGGGAATCGTTCCAGCAGAGGCTTCGCGCAGTCTCCCACCAGAATCACGTCTCCATCCACCGGCTTGATTTCTTCGAACTGCAGGCCGGTGAACACGTACAGAGGCCGCTGGAGCTTCGCAAGCGTTCCATTTTCCTTCGCCTGATCGAGTTGCATGCGAACGATCGCTTTGCAGCCGGCCTCGCAGGTGGAGCCCATGACGACATTGACGTTCGGGAACGGCCCCTGCAGCACGGAACTGTGCCGGCGGAATCGCCGCTTCACCTTATCGAGCGGCGCTCCGGTAATTTCGATCTCGTCCATCCTGTTGGTACCGAGACCCTCGGCCGCACCGAGCACGGTGGAGGGCACGTTGGTTCCCGGGTCGTCCCAGTCCATCAGAGCCTCGCAAACGGTATCGACGGCCACGCCGTCCGGGCCGCCGCAGATCGTATTGAAATCTTTGATGAGATCGTCGCGATACGCGCTGAACGGTCCGTTGCCCTGGCACGCATAGAGGGAATCCATTACGAACCATTTCGGATTTGCCGCGCGCGTGAGATTGCAGATCTTCTGGAAGATATCGTCGCGGTGGCAGCGCACCATCCAGTCGTAATCGGGCAGGTTACCAAACTGCAGCTTCAGGGCGCCGGTGAAGACGGTGTGAACATGGACCTTCATCTTGGGCAGGCCGATATAGACGTCGGCCTCGCGAACGGGACGCGGAACCGGGAATTCATTGAAGCTGATTGGCCGATCGATTTTGTACATATCGAAAGGCACATCATCGAAGGGACACAATTCCGCGCCGGTGCGAGCCGCTACCGCCGCGATCCCGCATACCTCCATCGCATTGCGGGTATCGCCGCCCATGGCGCAGCGCTCGCCAATCAGAATCCGCGCCGGATTCTGCTCCTGGACGAGTTCGATCAGCGCTTCAAGCATGCGCGGGTCGGTCGTGAATCCTTCGTTGGCCGGTACGGGGATCACGGTGTTGAGTTTGATGAGCACCTTATCGCCGCGTCCGACGATGTTCGACATGCCGCCCCTCGTCCGATCGGCGATATCGCGGATCATTCCCTTCACCAAATCCAGCTGTTCTCTCGCGCATTCAGCCGGCTTTCCGAGGTCCGCCTCGGAGTGGGCAATTGCGACGGTCGTTTTCTTTGGCATGGTCTGGCTTCTTTCTCAGCGTCCTCAACGTCCCAGCATTCCGTCCCAGGTGTCGATCTTTTCGCGCCTGATCTCTTCCTCGTCAAACCAGGTGGCGGTCACGGATTTCACCTGCGTGAAGAAGCGCACTCCATCCCGTCCCATGGCGTGCAGATCACCGAAGAAAGACTGCTTGTGGCCCGAGAACGGAAACACGCTCACCGGTACCGGGATGCCGACATTGATTCCGACCATACCGGCATGGGAGCGCCGCGCGAATTCGCGGCTGTAGAACCCGTTCTGCGTGAAGATCACGGCGCCGTTTGCGTACGGGTTCGAATTGATGAGATGGAGGCCCTCTTCAAAACTCTTCACTCGTTTCACAGAGAGTACGGGACCGAAGATCTCCTGCTCGCCGATGCTCATGCCCGGCTTGACGTGATCGAAGATGCAGGGACCCAGGAAAAAACCGTTCTCGTAACCTTCGACGACAGCGGCGCGGCCGTCGAGCGCGAGGACGGCGCCTTCGTCGATCCCGCGCTGGATCCAGTCGGTTACAGACTTCCTGTGCTGCGCGGTGACCAACGGTCCGAGCTCCGAAGTCTTGTCATAGCCGGGCCCGAGTTTGCGTTCCCTCGCGAGGCGTACGAGGCATGCGACGAGTTCGTCGGCGATGCATTCATGCGCCGCAACGACCGGCAACGCCATGCAGCGCTCACCGGCGCAGCCAAATGCCCCGTTGATGATGCCTCTGGCGGTCCGCTCGATGGGCGCGTCTTCCATCACAAGCGCATGGTTCTTCGCCTGGCACAGCGCCTGGACGCGCTTGCCGTGCCGCGCGGCGTTCGCGTAAACGTTTTGCCCCACGCGCGTGGAACCGACGAACATAAGCCCCCTGACATCCGGATGAGCCACCAGGCTTTCCGCGCCGGAAGGACCACAGGTGACCAGGTTGACGACTCCCTCCGGCAGACCCGCCTCATGGAGCAGTTCCGTCATACGAATCGAGGTCATCGGGGTAACGGGCGAGGGGCGCAGGACGAGCGTATTGCCGGTGGCGATGCAGAGCGGCATCATCCAGCCCATGGGAATCATCGCGGGAAAATTAAACGGCGCGATTCCC
>DASZUZ010000139.1:0-6436 GCA_035547415.1 Bryobacteraceae bacterium
TCCGCTGCCTTTAGGTGCCGTTCCGGCGAAGCCTGCGCGGTGAAGCGGAAGACAGCCGGAGCATTCAGGATGACGGAAATCCCGTGAGGCACGAGAGGATGATCGACCGCTTCGTAGCCTTTGGCCCGATATCCGCGTACCAGTCCCGCCACCGGATATGACATTCCATGCGGCAGATGCACGCCCGCGTTGCCGAATCCGATGCCGGCGTACGAGGACGCGAGCATCATCGAGGCGCGCGCTTCATCGTCGGACGGATCCGCGGCAGCCCTGCGGATGAAGCGCGCCGTGAGTCGAAGCGCCTCAAGGCTCCACAGATCGCTGATCGGGTTGGAGCCCTGGTACGCCGGACGAAGGATGGGCCGGTCCGGCCGGGGTCGATTCTCAAACGGGATGGCGGTCCAGGACTCGATGGCATGGCTGAGAACGTCGAGACCGGAAGCACCGGCGACGGCCGGAGGCAGCGTTCGTGTGTTCTCCGGATCGACAATGCCGAGAGTCGGTTTCAGCCTGCGGTGCGCGATGCCGGTTTTGGCGCGCAGTGGCTTGTAGTCGAAGATCGCGACTCCGGTTGTCTCGCTTCCGGTACCTGCCGTTGTCGGAATTGCAATGAGAGGCTTCAGGGGACCGGGCACAGGCTTGCCTTTACCGATCGGCTGGTTCACGTAGTCGAGGAAATCCGCCGGCCAGCAGGTGTACAGATTCGCTGTCTTGGCGGTATCGATGGTGGAACCGCCGCCAACCGCCACAAACGCGTCGTAATCGCCGGCAGAGGCGAAGCGGATAGCCTCCTGCATGGATTCATCCGAGGGTTCGACACGTACCCGATCGAATACCGTGAACGGGACTTTGTTGTTTTCGAGAGACTCGAGCGTGGTCAGGACCGGCGGCAGGTTCCGGAGCACCGGATCCGTAAACACCAGCACGTGCCTGGCGCCGAGCTCGGCGAGATCAGCTCCGACTTCTCTGGTAGCCCCAAAGCCGAAGCGGATCGCTGAGGTGGCCATCTCGAACGCGTATTCCTGCTGCATAGAGGCCAGTTTGACACTTTGCAGCAGGATTCGGGGGAGGGGGAGATGCGGCGGCGAGGGGAGTCTTGTTACGATAGTGTTTGACAGCTGGCCAGCGTTCAGACGAGAATAGAAGTTTCGCCCAAGCGGGAGTAACTCAGCTGGTAGAGTGCAACCTTGCCAAGGTTGATGTCGCGGGTTCGAATCCCGTCTCCCGCTCCAGATTCCTTCCTTCCGGAATCCGGTTCCCTTCTCCCGAAATCCAATTCGTTATGGCGATGAGAAACGAGGGCCCGGCTTGAGTCCGGTTGCTTCAGCCCGTGGCGTAGTTGACGCCGCAGTCGCGGAGTTCGGTTCTTCCCTCGCCGTGCTGACGAGCTTCCAGCGAGAGGGAGTGATCATCCTCGATCTGGTCATGCGGGCTTCCCCTCGCACATCCGTTATCACGATCGATACGGGGCGTCTGCCCGAAGCCACAAATCAGATCATCCGCGACGTTGAATCCAGATATGGCATTTCGGTGGAGAGGCTGCATCCGGATCAGAACGAGATCGATGCAATGACTGAAGTTCACGGCGCCGATCTGTTCCGCGACGGTGTTCCACAGAGAATGCTTTGCTGTAACGTCCGGAAAGTACGTCCATTGTCGCGCCGGATGAAGACGGTCTCGGCGTATTTCACCGGTATACGCCGGGCGCATAACACTTCGAGAGGGGACGTTGAGGTGGTGGACCGGAGTGGATCTCCCGTAAAGATCAGCCCTTTGGCCGATTGGTCTTCGGAAGATGTGCTTCGATACACGGCCGAACACAAATTGCCTGAGCATTCTCTGTATGCGGCCGGGTACACAAGTATAGGCTGCGATCCCTGCACGCGCGCGGTGGTGGTAGGCGAGGACGAGAGAAGCGGGCGTTGGTGGTGGGAATCCGACGCGGCGAAGGAGTGCGGTTTGCACTTCAGCGCGGACGGTAAGGCAGAACGGAAGGTCGATGTGCTTCTGCGGGAACTGCTGGAACGAACAAAGGCGGCATGACACACAAGGGTTTCACGCTATGGCTTACCGGAATGTCGGGAGCGGGCAAAAGTACGATTTCGGAGAAGCTGATTGCGAGATTTCGCGAGGATGGCGCGAAAGTCGAGTTGCTTGACGGCGACATCGTCCGAACGAATCTGTCGCAGGGGCTTGGATTCAGTCGTGAGGATCGGGACACGAACGTTCGCCGGATCGGCTTTGTTAGCGAGTTGTTGTCGCGCAACGGCGTGATTGTTGTCGTCGCGGCCATTTCGCCGTATCGGTCCACGCGGGACGAGGTGCGGAGCCGAATCGCGAATTTTGTCGAAGTTTTTGTCGATTGCCCGGTGGAAGTACTCGCCGAGCGCGACGTGAAAGGCCTCTACAAAAAGGCTCTCGCCGGCGAAGTGGGGAATTTCACCGGAATCTCCGATCCCTACGAGCCGCCTCTGCAGCCGGACGTGGTGGTGCGTTCCGACAGCGAGACAGTCGATGAGAGCGTCGCGAGCATCTGGCGCGAGCTGGAGCGGAGAGGGCTCGTTTCCAAAGAATGATCGACCTTCACAGTCATACGGACCAGTCGGACGGGACGTTCACGCCGGGCGAGTTAGTGGCCGAGGCGGCGCGGATCGGATTGAGCGCCCTGGCGATTACCGACCATGACACCTTCCGCGGATACGACATGGCGGTTCCGCATGCGAAAGACGCCGGAGTCGAACTGGTTTGCGGAATCGAACTCTCGACGCGATACGACGGCAATTCCGTTCATCTGCTGGGATACTTCCCCTGCCAGCCGCCGTCCGATGAATTCCGGGCGTGGCTGGATTTTCTTCTCGAAAGCCGGAGGGACCGTAATCGCCGCCTGATCGAGAAACTGCGGTCGCTTGGCATTGATATCACGCTGGCCGAGGTGGAAGCGAAGGGCCGGACTTTGACGGGTCGCCCGCATTTCGCAAAGGTGCTGGTCGCAAAAGGCTACGCGAAGGACATTCAGGATGCGTTCGACAAATATCTGGATGAGTCCGCGCGAGGATATGTTCAGCGCCAGGAGGTGCCGATCGATGAAGCGATCTCGCGGGTAAACGCCGCGGGCGGTATCGCTTCACTGGCGCATCCCATTCGGGTCGCGAAGAATAACTGGGATCGCCTGACGGAATACGTTGGAGATCTGGCTGGCATGGGTATGCGCGCGGTTGAAGTGTTTCACAGTGATCACACACCGGAGAACGTGGCGTTCTATCACTCGCTTGCGGAAAGGTTTGCCCTGGCCATGAGCGGCGGCTCTGACTTCCACGGAGCGAATAAACCGCTCATCGCGCTGGGAACAGGGCTTCGGCGCAACCTCAATGTGCCGGAACACGTGCTCACGGATCTGCGAGCCAGAAGCGCTCGGGCGCTGCCGCATTAGAGTGGTGGGCACGAGCAGATTCGAACTGCTGACCTGTCGCTTAGGAGGCGGCCGCTCTATCCAACTGAGCTACGTGCCCGAACCAACTTCATTGTAGCGTTTAAGACCGCGGGCGCCGATGTCCGTTCTGTAATGCATTCCGTCGAAATGGATCTGCCGAACTGCGGCGTAAGCGCGATCGATGCTGGCCTGGAGGTTCGGGCCGCGCGCTGTGACTCCAAGTACCCGGCCGCCGGCAGTGACGAGATCATTTCCGCTCAGCGCGACGCCAGCGTGGAAGACCACGGCGTCCCGAACCTTATCGATCCCGGTGATCTTGCGGCCCGGTTCGAATTGTCCGGGATAACCGCCGGAGGCAAGTACGACACATGTGGCCGGTTCCGGTGTCCATTGCAATTGATCCGTGAGTGAGCCGCGCGCCGCCGCCATCAAAACTTCGCCCCAGTCGCTTTCGAGGCGCATCATGAGCGGTTGGGTTTCGGGATCGCCCATCCGGACGTTGAATTCGAGAACGGAAGGCCCCTCCGCCGTCATCATCAGTCCGGCGTAGAGAAAACCGGTGAATCGTGTGGCCCGGACAACCGGGTTAATGATCGTTTCGAGAATGCGGCTCCGATCGGACGAGTTGAGGATTCGGGAATCGGAATAGGCGCCCATGCCGCCCGTATTGGGACCTTCGTCATTGTCGAAAATGCGTTTGTGGTCCTGAGAGGGTTCAAGCGGAACTGCCCGTACGCCATCGCAGAGCACGATGAAGCTGACTTCCTCTCCTTCGAGGAACTCCTCAATGACAAGGGGAAACGCCAGTGAACTCAAGGCATTGTCGGCGTCCTCGTGCGTTTGCGCGATCACAACGCCCTTTCCCGCGGCCAGTCCGTCCGTCTTCAGGACGAGGGGAAATCGAAATCGGCGAAAAGCGTCGCGCGCGGCTTGTGGATTTTCGACCGTCTCGAATCGTGCAGTCTGAATGCCGAGATCCTGCATAAATCGTTTGGCGTGGACCTTGCTGCCTTCAAGCGCCGCGTTCTGAGCCGTGGGCCCGACAATCGGCATTTTGAGGTTCCGGAAGCGATCGACTACACCGGCCACCAGAGGCGCCTCGGGGCCGACCACGGTAAGGTCCGCGCCCATGCTTTTCGCCAACTCAACATAATCCGACGGCGCATGACAAACCGCGACGTCGCTGAAGCCGGGATTGCCGGGGACGGCGTGGACCGACGACACCGACGGGGAATGATGGAGTTTCCATGCGAGCGCGTGTTCACGCCCGCCGCTCCCGATAACCAGTACTTTCACTCTAAGTTGCCCGGATACAATAGTATCAATGGATCATTCGTGCGATGTCGTGGTGGTGGGCGGAGGCCATGCGGGCTGCGAGGCCGCTCGTGCCTGCGCGCGGATGGGCCTGAAGACCGCGATGATCACCATGAATGCGGATCTCATCGCCCAGATGTCATGCAATCCGGCGATCGGCGGTATTGCAAAAGGCCATCTGGTTCGCGAGATTGATGCCCTTGGCGGAGTTATGGGCGAAGTGACGGATGCCGTGGGCATCCAGTTCCGACTTCTCAATACCAGTCGGGGGCCAGCGGTATGGTCCCCGCGGGCGCAGTGTGACAAGAAGCAATATCGGATCCGGATGAAAGAGGTTCTGGAACGCGAGCCGAACCTTCGCATCAAGCAGGCCGAAGTGGCTGCTTTGATCATCGAGGATGGGCGCGTTCGCGGTGTTCGCCTGATGGACGGGCGGCATCTGCGTTCGGAAGCTGTCGTAATTACGACGGGTACGTTCCTGAATGGATTGGCGCATATCGGAGAGGAGCGATTCTCGTGCGGGCGGAATGGAGAGCCGCCCTCGCAGATTCTCGGTCATCAGATCAGAAATTCGGGACTGGCGTGGACGCGGCTGAAGACAGGCACGCCGCCCCGGTTGGATGCGCGCACCATCGATTGGTCGAAGTTCGAGCCGCAGCCCGGTGATCCCGAGCCGTTTCCGTTCTCTTTCATGACCGAGCGGATCGACCGTCCGCAAATCCAGTGTTTCCTGGCGCGCACAACGGGTGAGACCCGGAGGGTCATTCAGGAGAGCATTTCGCGGTCTCCGCTGTATAGCGGGCAGATCGAAGGCATCGGCCCTCGGTATTGCCCTTCGATTGAGGACAAGTTCGTGAAATTTCCGGACAAGGAATCTCACCAGATATTCCTGGAACCGGAAGGCCTCGATACGAATGAGATTTACGCGAATGGCATGTCCACAAGCATGCCGATTGACGTCCAGGCTCGAATGATCGCATCAATACCCGGCCTCGAGGATGCCGAGATGATTCGGCCGGGTTATGCCATCGAATATGATGCGGTCGATGCCCGGGAGTTGGATCACGGATTAGAGGTAAAGAAGTTACCCGGCCTGTTTCTCGCGGGACAGATTAATGGCACATCCGGGTATGAGGAGGCGGCAGGTCAAGGTCTGATCGCCGGTATCAATGCGGCGCGTCAGATTCAGGGTTTATCGCGGGTTGTGATTCCTCGATCGCAGGGCTATATCGGAATCATGATTGACGACCTGATTACGAAGGGTGCGGATGAGCCTTACCGAATGTTCACTTCGCGCGCGGAATACCGCCTGCATCTACGTGTTGACAATGCGGACGAACGGTTGACTCCGGTAGCGGAGGAGATCGGCCTCGCGAGCGATGCGCGCCGAGCGTTTTTCCACCGGAAGCAGGGCCAGGTGCGCAAGTTGATTGCGGCGCTTACGTCCGGCACCAAGGGGAACTGGCTCCGGCGACCGGAATCCCGGATTAGTGAACTGGCGGAATGGGTGGAGTCGGTTCTGGGGTGCACGCCAGAACGGGGTGTCTTGTTGACTGCCGAGACGGAGGTCAAGTACGAAGGTTATCTGGATCAACAGCGGCGGCAGGTGGATCGGTTGTCGGAGTCTAGCAGGCGGATAATCCCGGCGGAGATCGAATTCACAGCCATCCCAGGCATCTCTCGGGAGGTCGG
>DASZUZ010000140.1:0-4788 GCA_035547415.1 Bryobacteraceae bacterium
GCGGTACCGGCGAACTCGAAGGCGGCCAGATCGACGAAAGCATGTTCGAAGGTTACGGCCCCGGCGGAGCGGCCGTGCTCGTCGCCGTCGCAACCGACAATCGCAACCGCACCGTCAGCGAAATCCGCCACGTGTTTTCGAAAAACGGCGGCAACCTCGGTGAACAGGGCAGCGTCTCCTGGATGTTCGAACGCAAGAGCCAGATCATCATCGAAAAAGAGAAGGCGAACGAGGACCAGTTGATGAATCTTGTCCTTGAAGCCGGCGCCGAAGATCTGAAGGACTCAGGCGATACCTGGGAAGTGATTTCGGATCCGTCGAGCCACGAAGCCGTTCTCGAAGCGATCCAGAAGGCCGGCATCGAAACCGTTTCGGCCGAAGCCGTGTCCATGGTTCCGAAGAACCTCATGAAGCTCGAAGGCAAAAACGCGCAGGGCATGATGAAGCTGAGCGATGCCCTCGAAGACCACGACGACGTCCAGAACGTATATTCGAACTTCGATGTCGACGAGGCGGAAGTCGAAAGTCTCGCCTGAACGTCATATAGTTTTGTGACGCAGGTTTCCGGCCTGCGGAGATGCTGAATGCGGGTGCTCGGAATCGACTGCGGCACGGAACGAACGGGATACGGCGTCATTGACAGCGACGGCCGCGCGCACCACCTCGTCGCGGCCGGCTGCATCCGCTCCTCCGCCCGCGATCCCCTGGAAAAACGCCTGTTGAACATCGCGGGCGGACTCCGTGAACTGTTCGCCGAGCACCGCCCGGACTACGCCGCGGTCGAGGAAGTTTTCTTCGCCGTCAACGCCCGCAGTGCGCTCAAGCTCTCTCACGTCCGCGGCGTTGCCCTCCTGACCATCGCCGAAGCTTCGCTGCAGGCTGCCGAGTACTCCCCCCTGGAGGTAAAAATGAGCGTTGTCGGATACGGACGCGCCGAAAAGACGCAGGTCCAGCAGATGGTTGCCTCCATCCTGCGCTTGCGCGAACCCATCGCGTCGGAAGATGCGAGCGACGCGCTCGCGATCGCCATCTGTCACGCCAACCATATCCCCCTGCTTGCCCCGGAGGCCCGCGCTTGAAAATCGTCGCTCTGTTCGTCCTTGCGCTGCCGGCTCTCGCCAACAATGTTCCCCGCATTACCTTCTCGAAATCCTTTCCCGGCAGCGTTCCGGCCTATGTGGAGATCACGATCGATCAGTCCGGCGCGGGCGAATACAAAGAGGATGCGAAGGACGATAATCCGCTGAAGTTCCAGCTGAAGCAGCCGGATTCGGCCGCCATCTTCGCCCTGGGAGACAAGCTGGACCACTTCACGCACCCCCTCGAAGCCGGCGGGAAAGTCGCCAACATGGGGATGAAGACATTCCGCTATCAGGGGCCCGATGGCGAGTCCCACGAGGTGAAATTCAACTTCTCCGAGGATCTGGAAGCCAAAAGCCTGCTCGACTGGTTCGAACGAATTTCGGAAACCGAACGGAGCCTGATCGATCTGGAACGAGCCGTCCGATTCGATAAGCTGGGAGTACAGGATGCGATTCTTCGCATCGAGGTCGCGCGCGACCAGAAGCGGCTGGTTGCCGAGGAGCAGTTTTTGCCGATGCTCGACCGTGTCGTAAAGAGCGAGTCCTACCTCCACATGGCGCGATCGCGCGCGGCGGCGCTGGCGGAAAGCATTCGGGCCCCGAAATGAAATTACTGGCCGCACTTCTCGCCCTGGGCCTCCTGCAGGCTCAAACCTCGCCGGAGCAGGAACAGCAGGAACTGAGCAACGCCATCGCGGAAGCGGGAACGAGCAGCATCGACTTCACGCACGCGCTCGAACATCACCTCGAAAAATATCCGGACTCCAAACGGCGCGCCGAGATCGAGAAGGCGCTCGCGAAATCGGCTGTCGAATCCAACGATCACGCCCGCATCATTCTTTACGGTGAAAAGGTCCTGCAGGCGGAGCCGAAGAGCGATGATCTGCAACTGATCGATCGCGTGACTCGCGCGCTGCTCAACACCGAGGACCCGGCGCGCGCCAAAGAGGCTCTGGAATACGCGAAGCGTTACGAGGGCATGGTCGAAGCCATGCGGTCCCGCGCCGCCGAAGGCCACCTGAGTCCCGGCCAGTGGTCGGAGCAGATCGATAAAGCGAAGGCACGCGTGCTTGTGCTCGAAGCGCGGGCGACGGGCAACATCGGCAAGCCCGAAGATGCCGTAAAGCTCGCAAAGAGTTCCTGGGATACCCATCCCACGGCGGAATCCGCGCGGGAAATCGCCCGCTGGCTGGTGAAACTCGATCGTGGCGCCGAGGCCGTCGAATACTACGCCGACGCCTTCGCCATGGAGGATCCCCGAACCACGGAGAACGACCGCGCTCGCGATCGTATGCGGCTTGGCGAGTTATACGCAAAGCTGAACGGATCGGAAAAGGGCATGGGCGACGTCATTCTGCAGGCCTATGACCGGACCGTCGCGTTGCAGCACCAGCGACTGGCCGCCATGAAGATGAAAGATCCCAACACCGGCGCGACGGACCTGCTCGATTACACGCTCCCCGGGCTCGATGGCGATGGCAAACTCGCGCTGGCGTCGCTCAAAGGCAAGACCGTGGTGATGGACTTCTGGGCCACGTGGTGCGGCCCTTGCCGCGTGCAGCACCCGATGATCGAGAACGTGAAGAAGAAGTACGAGAAGTCCGGCAATGTCGTTTTCCTCTCCATTGATTCTGACGACGATCATTCGCTTGTTCCCGGCTTTGTCAAAGAGATGCACTGGACCCACCCCGTGTACTTCGATGCGGGGCTTGGGCATCTGCTGAACATCTCTTCGATCCCGACCGTAATCGTCCTCGACAAATCCGGGAAGATCGCGAGCCGCATGACCGGCTTCATCCCGGAACGCTTCGAAGATATGCTGACCCAGCGGATCGAGGAAACACGGAACTGAAATGCGCGCCCGGACGCTCCTCCTCGTCGCGGCGGGACTCCTGATTATCGGGAGCGCGCTCGCCTGGCAGCGTCCGTTTCGCCAGTACCCGGGCGTGGAATACGATGATTTCCCCCTGCCTCCCGATTACCAGGAGAAGACCGAATGGGTGTTCGCGCGGCTCATGTACCCCGCCGTGCCGACCTACGGCTTCCGCGGCAATCCCGACTGGAAGCATGGCAACGCGAACTGGACCATCGATTATCCGCGGTCGGATCGCCATCTCACGGAAGCGGTGCGCCGCCTGACGCGCGTTCAGGCGCGATCCGTCGAACAGCCGGTGGACCTGGATGACGGGGACGACGTCTTCAATTATCCGTGGCTCTATGCCGTCGAAGTCGGCTACTGGAACCTGACCGATGACCAGGTGAAGAAGTTCCGGGAGTATCTGCTGCGCGGCGGCTTCTTCATGTGCGACGACTTCCACGGAACGCAGGAATGGGCCGGCTTCACGCGGACCATGAACAAAGTGTTCCCCGATCGCGCCATCGTCGATATCCCGAACGACGACCCGATCTTCCACGTTCTGTACGATCTCAGCGACCGGTTTCAGGTTCCCGGCGCGCAGTATCTGTACTCCGGGCGCGTGGCGGAGAAAGACGGCGTGGGGGCCAAATGGCGCGGCATCTATGACGACAACGGCCGCCTGATGGCCGCGATATGCCACAACGTCGATCTCGGCGATTCCTGGGAGTGGGCCGACGTTCCCGCCTATCCCGAAAAGTTCTCTTCGCTCGGGATCAGGATTGCAACAAATTACATTGTTTACGCCATGTCCCACTGAAACTGGTGATACGCTGATAGCCAATTCGAGCGTGCACCATGCGACTCCGCTCCGCTGTCATCGCGTCCGTATTCGTTTCGGTTCTGCTCAGCGCCGCGCTGGGGTGGGAGACTCCACCCAAAGCATTTCGTGAATACCCGGGGCGCGAGTATTACGAGTTCCCGTTGCCCCCCGACTACACCGAAAAAACCGAGTGGGTCTTTGCCCGTCTCATGTATCCGCAATACGCCGGGATGCTGAATGGCCGCGGATACCGTCGCTTCGGCGGATATGGTTTTGGTGGTAACTATAAGATGGGCCGGTCAAGCTGGACCACGGACTACCCCCGCGCCGACCGGCATCTCGCGGCGGCATTGCGCCGCCTGACGCGCGTTCACGTGCGCTCCGTCGAGCAACCGGTTGATCTCGACGACGGCAACGACGCTTTTAATTACCCCTGGCTCTACGCCGTCGAGGTCGGCCACTGGGCGTTGACGGACGAGCAGGCGAAACAGATGCGGGAGTACCTGGACCGGGGCGGATTCTTCATGTGCGATGACTTCCACGGAACGCAGGAGTGGGCGGTCTTCGTCGCGAGCATGCAGAAGGTTTTCCCGGACCGGCAGATCGTCGACCTGCCGAAAACCGAAGCCATCTTCCACACCATCTACGATCTGGACGACAAGTATCAGGTACCCGGAGCGCAATATCTCCGGTCCGGCCGCACATTTGAGCAGGATGGATATGAGGCGCACTGGCGCGGCATTTATGACGACAAAGGCCGCGTCGTGGTTGCGATCTGCAACAACATGGACTTGGGCGACTCGTGGGAATGGGCCGACGATCCGAGCTACGACGAGAAGTTTTCAGCCATGGGCTTCCGCATTGCGGCCAACTACCTCGTCTATTCGATGACTCACTGAAGCCGGCCGGCCGCGTCCCTACATCTTATAGCGGCCCAGATCCTCATCGCCCAGATTTTCCAGGTACCGTTTCAGTTCCTGGCTGGTGTTGAGTTTATCCGCGACCGTCGCATTCTTCGCCGATTTCAG
>DASZUZ010000141.1:0-2242 GCA_035547415.1 Bryobacteraceae bacterium
ATCTGGAAGAAGAGCCGGCCTCGCGCCATGTACAAATCCGGAAGATCGTCTGCGCGCTCGACCTTGAGCGGGAAAGCCTCCAGGTACTTCAGTCAGCGGTCTCGTTATCGCGGAAATTCTCCGCGGAACTGACGCTCGTTCATTGCGTCGCCGCGCCGGAGAGCGGACCCGCCGAAAATTTCCTCTCTGAATTCGACCGTTTCCTGGCGGATACGGCGCGAAAACGAATCGCCGAACTCCAGGCCGGAGCCGGCACGGATTTCGAGGTGTTTCTGGAAGGCGGAAGCATATCCGCGACGGTGCGGGACGCGGCGCGGCGCTACGGCGCGGACCTGGTCGTGATTGGCCGGGGGCACGCGCAGGCCGCATTCAGCCGCTTACGGTCGAATGCCTTCGCCATCATCCGGCAGTCGCCGTGCCCGGTGCTGAGCCTCTGAGCACGCCCGCCGCTTCGAACCGCGGAGCCGTTTTACTTACTGATTGGTTCGCTCCCGCAGCAGATCCGTCACATCGTCGATCTTCTCGTCGAGAAGATGCAGCTTCCGCGCGAGCCCCTGGATTTCCGACTCCGCGCGCCGGTTCACTTCGAAATCCAGCTCACCGCGCACTCTGTCTTTTGTGTCCTGCCGGTTCTGGCTCATCATGATGACCGGGGCCTGAATCGCCGCCAGCATGGAAAGGAAAAGGTTCAGAAGGATGAAAGGGTAAGGATCCCACGCTGACCGCCCGAGCCCGATATTCATCGCCGTATACGCGACCAGCACCACGCCGAACGTGATGATGAACGACCACGAGCCGCCGAACCGCGCGACGGCGTCCGCGATCCGGTCGCCAAAGGACAGTTCCTCGTCGATCACTTCGTTCGGATTGCGCGCGGCGCGGCCGCGAACCTGTTGCTGCAACGCATGAAACTGCCGCCCGAGCACCGCGAGCAGATCCATTCCGGCGTGTGGCTTACGTTGCAGCAGGACAAGCATGTCTTCCCGGTCGACCTCGATGCACACGCTCTCTTCCATCGCAATCGCGCCCGTCTGATGCGGCGTCTGATCCATCATGGACGCGAAGCCGAAGAACTCGCCGGCGCTCGGCTCATCCACCACGACCTCCTGTTGATCTTCGTCCACGGTCACCACGCGTACCCTGCCGGAAACCATGACATAAGCCCTCTCGCCGGGATCGCCGATCTTGTAAATCCGCTGGCGCGGCGCGAAGCGCCGGATCTCGACCTGACTGGCGAGCACGGCGGCTTCGTCATCATCGAGCAGGGCGAAAAGGGGAACATTTCTGAGGATTTCTGCGGAGCTTGGCATAAGGTACCCGGTCCACTCAGGATTCCACAAACCGGCATTTCCGACAACCAGCCGTGATACAGTTTCGTCCATGAAATGGACTCGAACAGCGGCAGCGGCTTTGCTGGCCGTATGCGTCGCGATGGCGGCGCCTCCCCCGAACAAAAAACGAATTCTCGTCATCGGCGAAACCAAAGGCTTCGAGCACGATTCCGTCTCCGATGCCATGGGCACCGTCTGGAAACTGGGTCACGATACCGGCCTGTGGGACACCTACATGCGCACGGATTCGGAACTGCTGACGAAAGGGAAAGTCGGACCGAACGGCAAAAATCTGGACGATTTCAACGCGATCGTCTTCGCCAGCACCACCGGCGAACTCGATCTGACCGACCAGCAGAAGAAGGATATCCTCGCCTTCGTGCACGATGACGGCAAGGGCTTTGTCGGCATTCACGCGGCGCTCGATACGAATTACAAGTGGCCCGAATACGGCGAGATGATCGGCGCGTGGTTCGACCAGCATCCCTGGGGCACCTTCTGGGCGCCCATCATTAATGAAGATCCGAATTCGCCGATGACAAAACACCTGCCGGCGGAATTCATGCGGCGCGACGAGATCTACCAGCCGTCAAAAGAGTTTTCGCGGGAGAAAGTCCACGTGCTTCTCCGACTCGACGAACGCAAACTCGACTACAACAATCCGCGCGTCAAGCGAACCGATCACGACTTCGCCGTGGCATGGACGAAGATGTACGGCAAGGGCCGCGTCTTCTACTCCACCCTGGGCCACACCAACGAAGCGTGGAACGATCCGGATATCCGGAAGATGTATCTCGAAGCGATCAAGTGGGCGCTTGGCCTGAGCGAGGCGAGCACGCAACCGCATCCCCGCCCCGCCGCTCCACCGACCGAGTAGTTCCGACTTACGGCGCGAGGGAAGGAGCCACGTA
>DASZUZ010000142.1:0-4061 GCA_035547415.1 Bryobacteraceae bacterium
TGAAAGCCCTGGCGCACTCCCTTTTGCGGCAGGGGTTTCGCCGCCAGATTTATCTCTCGGCGCACGGTCCTTCCGATCAGTTTGTGAGCGGCATGGTCCGGCAGTTTTTCGAGGAGACCAAGGATCCGATCCTCTACATCCATCTGCCGCTTCTCAATCGCGGGCAGCCATCTTCCGGGGCGGTCAATACATTTCGCTCGATCGGTTATGGCGCGTACTACATTCTGGGCCGAATGGACGACATTCCTCTCTCACTCGATCCGCCGAAGCCGGAACATCCTCCGTTGCCGCGGCCACCGGCTTCGCTCAGTATTCTTTCTCCACTCGCGCCGGAAAGCAGCGCGGTTGGCAGTTACGACCCGGACCCGGAGCACAACGGCGGCAAGCCGCTCGAGCCGGTTCGAATGACGGCGGCAGAACGGGAGCGACTCGGCAAAGAGGGCGCGGCTCTGATCGAGAAAAACATTCGGGCAGTGAACATCAAAGCCGTTGTCGAGGCGCTTCGAGACGAAGACAAATACGTGCACGAAGTGATCGTTCCCCGCTTCCGGGACATTCTGCCTCCCGACCAGTTGCCCTGAAGCGGACGTCTCTGATTTCGCTCAAAGAACTTGCCCGACTCCGCGTTTTTGGCATATAGTGTCCCCCAGCCACATTTGCCGGAGGTCGGATATGTTCTCGCATATCAAAGGCGCTCTCGTTTTCGTCCTGGGTTGTTCGGGACTAGCTCTCATCGATTCGCAAACCGCGTTCGCGCAGGCGGACAAAGGTACCATCCTGGGAACCGTGCTGGATAGTTCCGGCGCTCCCGCTCCGGATACGGCCCTCAAGGTCACGGAGGTCAACACCAACATCGTTCACGAGACGAAGACCAACGAGGCAGGAAACTACTCATTCCCGCTGCTCGATCCCGGAGACTACAGGGTTGACGCGGAGCACTCCGGATTCAAGCACGAGAGTCGCAGCGATGTACGGCTTGAAGCGAACAGTACGGTGCGTGTAGACTTCTCGCTACAGATCGGTTCGGTGAGCGAGACGGTCAGCGTGTCCGCATCCGCAGCGATTCTGCAAACAGATCGCGCCGATCTGGGGACAAAGATTGAAACGCAGACGCTCGTCAGTATCCCGCTTACGTTCAACCGGAATTATCAGGGTCTGATCGGGCTGGTTCCAGGCGCCTCGCGTCCGTTCCGCCCGCATTCGTCTTTCTATAACTCCCAGGACAGCCTGTCGACTTACGTCAACGGCCAGTTCCGCCAGGCAAGCAGTTTCATGATCGAGGGCATCAACAACGACTGGGACAACGGAAACCTCACCGTCGTGGTGCCGCCGGTGGAAGCCATCCAGACCGTGGACGTCACGACGAGCAACTACGATGCGGAGTTCGGGCGCGTCACCGGCGCGGTCACAAATGTGATCCTGCGCTCCGGGACGAATGACTGGCACGGCAGCGCGTTCGAATTCAACAAGGTGGCGGCCCTGGCCGCCAAAAACTACTTCGCGGTGAAAAAGCCGCCGCTTGTATACAACCTGTTTGGCGGTACTTTCGGCGGGCGAATCCGCAGAGACAAGACGTTCTTCTTTGTCGATTACCAGGGACTGCGCGATCGCGAGTCCGCGGCGGTCGGTACCCTGACCATTCCCGCGGCCGCATTCCGGACCGGCGATCTGAGCGCCGCAAGTACAAAAATTTATGACCCGATGACCGGGAATCCTGACGGTACCGGGCGTACCGCCTTTACAGGCAACATGATTCCCGCCAGCCGCATCAGTCCGATTGCGGCGAAGATTCTCACCTACATCCCGGCGCCGGCGACGTCCAGCCTCTCCGGCAATTATCCGTATGCAAGTCCGCAGGCCAAGAATACGAACAATTTCGATGTCAAGATCGATCAGCAGTTCACATCCAACGATTCACTGACCGTGCGGTACAGCTACCAGCAGCCTGAAGTTACGGTTCCTCCCGTTTTCGGCATTATCGGCGGACCCGGTAACGGCGGATTTGCCGGTACGGGTCCATCGCGGAGTCAGGCGCCAGGTCTGAACTACACGCATATTTTCAGTTCGAGCCTGATTACCGAGTTCCGGTTCGGCATCTCGCGGGTGCGCAACGACGTGAGTCAGACCGATTACGGAACTACAACGGCGAAAACAATCGGAATCGGGAACGCGAATATCGATGCGTGGTCGAGCGGCATGAGTTCCGTGTATATCACCGGGTTCGACGGACCGATGGTCGGCTACTCTCCCAGCGAACCATGGAGGAGATCGCAGACAAATTTCGAATTTGCAGATACCTGGACGAAGATTCATGGCAATCACACGTTCAAGTGGGGAGCGGATATCAACCGCGTGCGGAACGATCTGCTGCAGACGCAGACATTCGATCCGCGAGGCCGCTTCAACTTCACGGCCGGTCAGACCTCGACGCCTGGCCAGGCCAACGGGTCCGCAAACGCGTTCGCCAGCTTCCTGCTCGATCTGCCGAATCAGGTGGGCAGAGATCTTTACGTCGAGTTTCCCACGGTCCGCCAGAGTTACTATTTCTTCTTCGGACAGGACAAGTGGCAGGTCAGCCGGAAGCTGACCCTCGATATTGGTCTGCGTTACGAAAACTGGCCGGCTGCGACGTCGCATTACAAGGGTCAGTTCGTGAACTACGATCCCACGAACAACAGCCTCCTGGTGGGCGGGTACGGCGATATTCCGAAGAATCTGGGGATCCAGGGCGATTCGCTGGGGTTCGCGCCCCGCATCGGGCTGGCTTATCGCATGAACGAGAAGACCGTGGTCCGGGCGGGATTCGGAATCAGCTATCTGTTCCGGGACACGTCACAATACAACTTCCCCTCGAACCAGGTGAGCGAACTGGACGCTCCGAACGCCTATCAACCGGCCGGTTCGATGGTTACCGGGTTTCCATCGCCCATCCTGCTGCCGATTCCATCGAACGGCATCATCCCCAACGCGCCAACGACACTGACTTATTCCGTCATGCCGAAAGATCTGGTCCATGGACACATTCAATCCTGGAATATTGCGGTCCAGCGGGAACTTCCGGCGAGCTTCACGGTGGAGGCCGCATATGTGGGAAATCATGGCGTGGATGACCCCGTTACACTCCAATTGAACCGCGGTCTGGTCATCGGGGCGGGCGCAGCCGGTCAACCGCTGAACCAGGCGTTCGGGCGCCGCGCCAGCACACCGACCATCATCGGCGTCAACACGCATTACAACAGCCTGCAACTGAAGCTGAATCACCGTTACTCGAACGGGCTGCAACTCACGACGTCATACACATACAGCAAATCGATCGATTATTGCTCGGACCGAACCTGCACCCCTTTCAATCAATACAATTTCAACCTGAATCGCGCCCGATCCGACTTCGACCACACGCAGGTATTCGTCGAAAGCGTGGTGTACCAGTTGCCGATCGGCAAAGGCGGACACTGGCTGAAGTCCGGCGTCGCGGGATGGATTCTGGGAGGCTGGCAGATCAACGGTGTTATCACCGCGCAGACGGGTGGTCCACTGGATCTTCAGTACAGCAACGCGAGTCTCAATGCGCCGTTTATCAACAACCGGCCGAACGTGAACGGACCCGTGGCGATTTACGGCAAGTTCAAATCCGGAACCACATGGTTCGATACCAGCGCCTTCTCGGCGCCGGCAGACAAGACGTTCGGAAACGTCGGGCGCAATATTCTAACCGGGCCGGACCTGGTGAATCTGGACGCATCGCTGTTCCGGAAGATTCCGTTCGGCGAGCGGATATCGCTGGAGTTGCGAGCCGAGTCGTTCAATACGACGAACACGCCACACTTCAACAATCCGGGCAACGTTTTCGGGACATCCACCTTCGGTGTAATTACGTCAACGCTGAACGATTCGAGAGTGGTACAGCTGGGCGCGAAGATAATGTTCTAAATCCGGGGCGCGCCCGTTACTTCCAGAAGTCCGTGGAGATGGGGCGGAAAGAGACTGGCCAGACTCTGGCTATAGTATCGCCGCGGTACGTGTCGGCTTCGACCACCATCTCCCAGGACTCCGGAGAACCA
>DASZUZ010000143.1:0-5257 GCA_035547415.1 Bryobacteraceae bacterium
GCTGCGCGATGACTCTCTGGCGGCGCGCCTCGGTGAGGCCGCCGCTCGGGAGTATGCGGAGAAATATACGCCGTCGCGAAATCTCAAGACCCTGTTCGAAATTTATGAGTTTGCGCGGCGGCGCGCCCGGGATCCGATTCCGCCCGGCGAGGAGAGCGAGTTAACGGCCGTGTGCCGATGAATCAAAGATTTTCGACGTGTAAGGAGAGTTGAATGTCGCAAGAAAAACCAGTTGTCGTCACGGGGGCGGGTGGCTTTATCGGGCACCATCTGGTCCGATTCCTGAAGCAGCGAGGATACCGGGTGCGAGGCGTCGATCTCAAGATGCCCGAGTATGAGCCCACCGCGGCCGATGAATTCCTTCTTCTCGATCTGCGTCGCCGGGAGGATTGTCTCGAAGCGATGGAAAACGCGAGCGAGGCGTATGCGCTCGCGGCCAACATGGGTGGTATCGGCTTCATCGAGAGCAACAAAGCGGTCATCGTTCGCGACAACACTCTGATCAATCACCACAGCATCGAAGCCGCGCGGATTCAGGGTGTGGGCCGGTATTTATATACGTCGAGCGCCTGCGTTTATCCGGGCTACCGGCAGAAGGACAGCGACGTCATTCCGCTCAAAGAATCCGACGCTTACCCGGCCGACGCGGAAGACGGTTACGGGTGGGAAAAGCTGTATGCCGAACGCACCTGCCGGCATTATCGCGAAGACTTCGGGCTCGAGACCCGCGTCGTGCGGTTCCACAACATCTTCGGACCTCTGGGTACATACGACGGCGGGCGCGAGAAATCGCCCGCGGCGATCTGTCGCAAAGTCGCTCTCGCGCCGGATGGCGGCACGATCGAAGTCTGGGGCGACGGCGATCAGACAAGGTCCTACTGTTACATCGATGACTGCGTGGAAGGCATTTACCGCCTCATGAGGTCCAATTTTGCGGACCCGCTGAATCTGGGCCAGGATCGCATGATCTCAGTGAATCAACTGGTGGACATGGTGGCCGGCATCGCGGGCAAGCGCATTCTGAAGCAGCACGATCTGACTAAGCCTCAGGGAGTACGAGGGCGAAACAGCGACAACAGCCTGCTCCGGCAGGTTCTTGGCTGGGAACCCGCAATTTCGCTGGAAGATGGACTCCGAAGAACCTATGAATGGATTCAGTGGCAACTGGCGGAGCGAGGGCAGTTGCCCGATCGGGTGGCGGCAGCCGCGGTTTCGAGTTAGAACCGTGGCCTGAGCGGCGCAATAAAATACCGGCGGTGTCCGGCGCGGCAAGTTACCGGGAATCACTAAGTCAAACACATGAGCGCAAAAATTTCGATACTGACGAATATCCCGGCCCCTTATCGAATCCCCGTCTTCCGGTCGGTGGCCTCGCGCGTAGACCTGCAGGTTATTTTCGATGCCAGGTCGGAGCCGAACCGGGCGTGGCAAGTCCGCGAAGATTTCGGGTTCCGGCACGCGTACGCCAACGGAGCGGCGGTGCCGTACTCGAGGAACAGCGCCAATCCCGGAGCATCCGGCGAACGATACCTGCAACTTCGTTATGACATCGTGCGGCATCTCAGAAGGTTTCGGCCGGACGTCGTCATCTCGGGAGAGATGGGGGTCAGAACCGCGCAAGGCGAGATCTATTGCAGGATGGCGGGCATTCCGCTCATCATCTGGAGCGAAGGGACGCCGCACACCGAAGGCTGGGTGTCGGGCTATAAGCGGCGCATCCGGCGCCACTTTGTTCGTTCCGCGGCGCGCTTCTGGACCAACGGAGCCGAGTCGTCCGCGCTGCTGGAGAGGTATGGCGCCGCGGAAGAGACGATCGATTCCGACATCATGGCGGTCGATCCCGGCCTGTTTATGTCCGAAGTGGACGATTGCTACCGGATGCAGCGCGATGCCGTTCGCCGGTCGCTTGCCCTCGAGGGCGTCACCTTTTGCTTTCTGGGCGAGTTTATCGCCCGAAAAGGCATCAAGGAATATCTCGAAGCGCTTCGGCGTCTCCGATCTATCAGTTCACGACCTTTCTCGGCGCTCTTCGTAGGTGATGGGCCGGAGCGGAGTGCGATGGAAAGCTGGAGCAGGGCCAACAGAATCCCATTGGTCATCACGGGCTTCCGTCAGCAGGCGGAACTGCCCCGCTTCTATGCCGCCGCTGACGTGTTCGCGCTGCCCAGCCTCGAAGACAATTGGGCGCTTGTAACGCTGGAAGCTGCTTTCGCGGGCTTGCCGCAGATTTTCTCCCGGTTTAATGGAGCGACTGCTGACCTGATGGCGGCGGGCGCGCCGGGGATCGTCGTAAATCCATACGACATCAGCAGTCTGGGGGGCGCCCTGGAATCTTATCTGGTTTCTACTCCCGAACGAACCTCCGATACAGTTCGGAAGCGAATCGCCAGGATCTATAGTCCCGAAGCCTGTGCAATGCGCATGTGCAGGTCCATAGAGCGGGTCCTTCATCTCGAGAGCGGCTCACTTTCCGGTGAGTTCTCGTCCGCCGCGGCGATGGAGGCCCGGCCGACAATGCGGGCCGCTCTTCCCTGAAGAACGGCTCTTCGAAACGGCCAGCGAACGGACTTAATTCGTTCTGCTCGGCGCAACGGAAGCCGGTATGTCAGTCAGTTACCCCAGGCCTGTCTTTTTATCGAAACAAGCGGTTTTCCTGCTGCTTCTTATTTCGAGTCCATTACTCGCCGCCGGAACCGGCGCCATCAGCATCAAATTCGTGGGCGCCGGAACGGCGATGGGGTCCGCCGAAACTGCGGGCGTCGTCGCTAAATCCCAGTGGAACAACGCCGCGGGCGCATCGAGCGCGTCGGCGCTGAGCCTGGTGGATGAAACCGGGAGCGCTACGGGGGCCACTGTCACCTGGAATTCCGACGATCCCTGGAATCTTCCCATCACGGACACGGCCGGGAACAAGCGGATGATGCGCGGCTATCTGGACAACGTCAGCGGCGTCAACCCGATTACGGTTACGGTTTCCGGCCTGAGTTCGGGCAGTTACAACATCTATGTCTATGCGGACGGCGACAATGCCGGAATCCGGCGGACAGGAAACTACCAGATCAGCGGCTCTGGAATTACGACCACCAGCATCAACGCAACGGATGCGGCGAACACGAATTTCAACACCACGTTCACCCAGGCGAACAACTCGACCGGTAACTACGTATTGTTCAGCAGCGTCGCAATCAGCGCCGGATTTACGCTCACCGCGACCCCGGGAACATCCAGCGGCACTCGCCGTTCTCCGGTGAACGCGATCCAGATCGTGCCCGTTTCGGGCGTCTCGCCTGATTTTTCAATCTCCGCCTCCCCGGCGTCTCAAAGCGTCGTGGCCGGCGCAAGCACGACATACACGGTTACCGCGGGCGCGCTGAATGGATTTACCGGGTCGGTGAACCTGGCCGCGGCGGGATTGCCAACCGGCGCGACGGCGTCGTTCAATCCGGCGTCGGTCACCGGGTCCGGTAGTTCGACGCTGACGATTAACACGGCGGGAAGCACTCCGCCCGGCAGTTCGACGCTGACGATCACCGGCACGAGCGGTTCACTGACGCATACTGCCACGGTGACTCTGGTCGTCGGATCGGCGCCTGATTTTTCGATTTCGTCGACTCCGAGTTCACAGACGGTGACGGCTGGCGCGAGCACGACGTACACGGTGACAGTGGGCGCACTGAATGGTTTCACCGGAGCTGTAAACCTTGCGGCAACGGGATTGCCAGCCGGAGCCACGGCGTCGTTTAACCCCACGTCAGTCACCGGGTCCGGTACTTCGACGCTGACGATCAATACGGCGGGAACCACGCCCCCGGGCAGTTCGACTCTGACGATTACCGGCACGAGCGGATCCCTGACACATACGGCAACGGTGACACTGGTTGTCGGCTCGACGCCTGACTTTTCGATCTCAGCCACACCCGGTTCACAGACGGTGGCTCCGGGCGGGAGCACGACATACACGATCACGATCGGAGCGTTGAACGGGTTCACCGGGACCGTGAGTCTGGCGGCGACCGGATTGCCGGCGGGTGCGGCCGCATCTTTCAATCCCGCGGCCGTGACCGGCGCCGGTACGTCCGCGATGACGATCAGCACAACCGGCACCACGCCGACCGGCAGTTCAACGCTGACGATTACCGGTACGAGCGGATCTCTCACGCACACGGCATCGGCCACTCTGGTGGTGAGCGCGTCCACCGGCCCCGCTGTGATCAGCGTCAAGTTTGTCGGCAGCGGCACGGCCATGGGATCGACCGAAACGGCCGGCGTTGTCGCAAAGAGTCAATGGAACAATGCGTCGGGAGCGTCGAGTTCGGCAGCGCTCAGCCTGCTGGATGAGACCGGCGCCGCCACCGGGGCCACGGTCGCCTGGAGTTCCGACAATCCCTGGAATCTTCCTATTACGGATACGGCAGGGAACAACCGGATGATGCGGGGGTATCTGGATAACGGCAGCGGATCCAACCCGATTACCGTCACGGTATCCGGCCTGGGCTCGGGCAGTTACAACATCTACGTCTATACGGACGGCGATAATGCCGGAATCCAACGGACAGGAAATTACCAGATCAGCGGCGCGGGAATTACAACCACGAGCATCGGCGCGACGGACGCGGCAAACACAAATTTCAGCGGCACATTCACCCAGGCGAACAACTCTGTCGGCAATTATGTTGTCTTCAGCGGGGTGGCAGTTACCTCGGGATTCACGATTACCGCGACTCCGGGAACGTCAACCGGCGCCCGCCGATCCCCGGTGAATGCGATTCAGATCGTGCCGGCTTCCGGAGGCACGCCGGACTTTTCGATCTCCGCCACCCCCGCATCGCAAACCATCATCGCCGGCGCGAGCACGACGTATACGGTGACGATCGGCGCGTTGAACGGATTCACCGGGACGGTGAATCTGGCGGCGAGCGGATCGCCGACGGGCGCGACGGCAACGTTCAATCCGCCGTCGGTCAGCGGGTCAGGCAGTTCGACGCTGACGATCAACACGACCGGCAGCACGCCGCCAGGCAGTTCGACTCTCACGATCACCGGGACGAGCGGGTCACTCACACATACGGCGACTGTCACGCTGGTGGTCGGCGCGGCTCCGGATTTCTCCGTTTCGGCGACACCGGCTTCTCAGACCGTGACCGTCGGCGCGAGCACGACGTATACGGTGACGATCGGCGCATTGACCGGGTTCACCGGGACGGTGAATCTGGCGGCGACAGGTTTGCCGACGGGCGCCACAGCGTCGTTCAATCCG
>DASZUZ010000144.1:0-6156 GCA_035547415.1 Bryobacteraceae bacterium
CCGAGATGCGAACGAACAACGGTCCGTGCCAGACCTCGCGGACGGCATCGCAGACTTCGGAGAGGAGCCGGATGCGGTTCTCGAAGGATCCGCCGTATTCGTCCTGCCGGTGGTTGCTCAGCGGCGACAGGAACTCGTGCAGCAGATATCCGTGGGCGGAGTGGATCTCGATGACATCGAAACCGGCCTGGAGGGCACGCTTCGCGGCGGCACGGAAATCGTCCGTGACTTTTTGAATCCCCGGGCGATCGAGTTCGAGGGGCTGCGGGTAATTCGCGGAAAACGGGATCGCGCTGGGGGCGAACACGTTCGTCCAGCCGCCTTCCGCTTCGCTGACAACCCCGTCCCCTTCCCACGGCCGGCGCGTGCTCGCTTTTCGGCCGGCGTGCGCCAGTTGAATTCCCATGAACGTACCTTGTGTGTGCGCAAAGCGGACAATCCGGCTGAGGTTTTCGATGTGCTCGTCTTTCCAGAGGCCCATGTCGCCGGGCGAAATCCGTCCTTCCGGAGAAACGGCGGTAGCTTCGACGAAGATCAGCCCCGCCCCGCCCGCGGCGCGACTGCCGAGGTGCACGAGATGCCAGTCCGTCGCGAAGCCGTCCTCGCTCGAATACTGGCACATCGGAGAAACCACGATGCGGTTCGGAAGAGTGATGTTTCTGATCGTCAGGGGTGAAAACAGTTGGGCCGTTTCGGTCATGAGCAAATTTTTGGATGCGGCCGCTACCGGTTCGGATGCCGATACATAATGAAGGCATGGCCCGCGAACTGATTCACGTCACGTGTCCCTGCTGCCAGTCGGCGTTGAAGGTCGATACCGATCTTCGCGCTGTCATCTCGCACGAAGAGCCGGTGAAACCTCCCGTCATCGAGGATCTGGCTGCCGCTGTGGCGAAACTGAAGGGCGAAGCCGGAAGACGCGAAGAAGCGTTCCAGAAGTCGTTCGCGGCGGAGAAAAATCAAGGCCAGGTACTCAACCGGAAATTCGATGAACTTCTGAAGCAGGCCAAAGAAAATCCCGAATTCGGCAAAAAGCCTCGCGACTTCGATCTCGACTGACCGGCGACAGAATCCGGCGCTAGAATTCAAGCATGGGCACAGCCACGCTGCTCACTTCGGAAGAATACCTCCACCTTCCCGACCAGCCAGGCAAGCACGAGTTGCTGGATGGAGAACTGATCTCGTTGCCTCCCGCCAGACACAACCATTCGAAAGCGGCCCGTGCGTTTCAGAAAATCCTGCTGAGAGTCGTCGATGAATCCAGAGTCTGGATCTTTGAGAGCTATCAGGTAAAGCGGGGCTGGCTAATACCGGATGTCAGCGTCACTTGGCCCGATCAGCCTGTCTCGGGATGGCTGCAGGGCGCGCCGATGCTCGCCATTGAAATCATCTCCCCCGGCAACTTCGCCGAGGAGATCGACCGCAAGGTGGACGCGTATCTCGAAGACGGGGCCGCGGAGGTCTGGATCGTCTACCCTGAACGGCGCCGTATGAGCGTTTTCCGAAAAGATGCCGCGCTGCGCGTCACTGGTGAATACCGCTGCGATCTGCTTAACCTCGCGGTCAACCTCGATCAACTGATCGAATCGCCGGAATAACGAATCAACCCGACAGCCGGGTGTCCAGCACTTCGAAATGGAACCGGTGCGGCGGCAAGTGCGCGGCCGACTCCGGCGACATCTGCGCCCAGGTCTGATAAGCGGCGCCGGCAAGCCTGCCATTCAAAAAGAACAGAAACTGGTTCGAGCAGCAGTCGATGGGTGGCGGCTGCCGGAACGTCAAGCGCATTCCGACCGCGCGATCGATGGCGACGCCGTGGGTCGGCACTTCCTGATCGAGCAGCAGATCGACGAACCTGCTGCGCGCGGCATGCGGCCAGATATCGTGGCTCAACAGATGCCGTAACGCGCTGGTCGTCTCAAACGTGATCTCGCACTGGCGGATCCATTCAATGACGGAATCGCCCCAGGCCCAATGCGTAAGCAGCCCGAGGTACTGGTCCGTCAGATGAATCGCCAGATCGAGCTTACGCTGCCCCGCGGCGTCGGATCCGAAGTCTTCGATCATGTCTTCGGTCTCGACAATTTCCGCCGCACGCTCGACCAGTTCCTCGCGGCTTGCGGCTTCCGGTATCATTCGCACCAGCAGTGGGGGCAGTTCGTGTGTCCCGCCGCCGGGTACTTCAATATAGTGCCGGCTCATTCATCGACTCCCGCTGTTTTCTATGACGCACGCAGGTGGCCACAGAGTTCCAAATCCGACCGCGACGGACTTGCGCCAGCGCGGCCCTGTTCCGTGTATAACACGACCGTTTACCGCTTCGTGACCAAAAGTTCCGATGCTTCATATAGAACACTGTTATCGTGCGCGGAAATGCTTCAGTTGGTTCGGCGGTCGTTGATCGGCAAATGGTATCATTCGCGTCATTATGGCCGAATACAGTATCGGACTTGATTTAGGGGGCACAAACCTGCGCGCCGCGGCGGTCGACCGCAATGGAAAAATGCTCGACAAAGTCTCCGGAAGGACGCAGTACTCGGAGGGGCGCGAGGCGATCGTCCGCGACATGGTGGAGGCGATCAGCGTACTGCGATCGCGCTTCGGAAAGGAAGATCTCGCCGGAATCGGCATTGGCGTTCCCGGCTTTATCTCCCTGAAGGACGGGGTCATCAGGAACTGCGCGAATATCTCGACGCTCGAAAACTTCCCGATTCGCGAAGAGATCGGACGCCGCCTGGAGACGACCGTCATCCTCGAGAACGACGCCAATGCCGCCGCGCTTGGCGAAAAGTGGATTGGCGCCGGACGCGATGTCGACGACCTGATCATGCTGACGCTGGGCACCGGCATCGGAGGCGGCATCATTTCCAACGGCAAAGTGCTGCGCGGCTTCAGCGGCATGGCGGGGGAACTGGGCCACATTACGGCCGTTCCTTATGGCAACCCGTGCGGGTGCGGAAACCGCGGCTGCGTGGAGAAGCACGGTTCGGCGACCGCGATCATCACGATGGCGAGGATGCTCGGCCTCGGCGATAACGTAACGGCGAAGGACGTCTACGATATGGCGATGAAGGGCAATGAGAAAGCGAAGATGATCTTCGTCTCGATGGGCGAGGCCATCGGCATCGTGCTCGCGATGCTGATCAATGCGTTCAACTTCCCTCTCTACCTGATCGCCGGCGGCGTGATCGCCGGCTGGGACCTGTTCGCTCCGCCCATGCTCGAAGAAACCCGACGGAGATCCTTCACGTACCGAATGACGGACACGCGAGTCGAGCGGGCGCAACTGGGCAATGAAGCCGGTCTGTACGGCGCCGCTTATCTGCCGTGGTCCGAGATCTGACGCCATGTGGCTCGGGATCGATATCGGAACCGGCGGCAGCCGCGCGCTGCTGGTCGATGAACACGGCTACGTCGTCGCGGCCCGGACGGCAGCGCATGAGGACATGCTCATGCTGCAGCCGCTCTGGGCCGAGCAACGCCCTGAGAACTGGTGGGATGCCGCGGTCGATGCCATTCGCGGCGTCCTCGACCAGGCGGGGATTGCCGGTTCAGAAATCAAGGGCATCGGGCTTTCGGGCCAGATGCACGGCCTCGTCATCCTCGACGAGTCGAACAACGTCCTCCGCCCGTCGCTCATCTGGTGCGACCAGCGGAGCCAGCGGCAGGTGGACTGGGTCAACGAAACGGTCGGCGCGGCGAAGGTGCTCGAATGTATCGCGAACCCTGTCCTGACCGGCTTCACGCTGCCCAAACTGCTCTGGGTGCGGGACAACGAACCGCATTTGTTCGAGCGCGTCCGGCAAGTCCTGCTGCCCAAGGACTACATCCGGTTCCGGCTGACCGGCGAATTCGCGACCGAGGTTTCCGACGCTTCGGGTACCGCGCTGTTCGACGTCGTGAACCGTCGCTGGTCGTTCGAACTCGCCGACGCGCTCGGGATCGAACGATCCCTGCTGCCTGCCTGCTTCGAGTCCAGCGACGTTACCGGGCGGATCACGCCCGAAGTCGCGGCGCTGACCGGGCTCGCGGCGGGTACGCCAGTCGTCGGCGGCGGGGGTGACCAGGCGGCGAGCGCCGTCGGCAACGGCATTGTGGCGCCGGGAATCGTCTCCTGCACGCTGGGCACGTCCGGCGTCGTATTCGCGCATATGGAGCAGGTGGCGTACGATCCGGAAGGCCGGGTCCACACCTTCTGCCATGCGGTCCGCGGCAAGTGGCACGTGATGGGGGTGACGCAGGGGGCCGGGCTGAGTCTCCAGTGGTTCCGCAATCAACTCGCGCCCGGCGCGGAATACGACGACTTAATGACCGAAGCCGGATCGGCGCCACCGGGCTCGCATGGGCTCTACTGGCTCCCTTATCTGATGGGGGAGCGCACGCCTCATCTGGATCCGCGCGCGCGCGGCGGCTGGATCGGAGTCACGGCAAAGCACCGGCGCTCGGATCTGATCCGCTCGCTGATCGAAGGCGTTTCTTACAGCCAGAAGGACTGTCTCGATATCGTCGAAGCGCTCGGCGTGCCGGTCGCCTCGGTCCGCGCTTCGGGAGGGGGAGCGAAGAGCCCGTTCTGGCGGCAGATTCTCGCGGATATCTTCGCGAAGCCGGTCGTGACGCTTGCCTCGCAGGAAGGATCCGCGCTGGGAGCCGCGCTGCTTGCCATGGTCGGGACCGGCGAATACGCGAGCGTGCCGGAAGTCTGCAGCGCGGTCATCCGCGAAACCGGCAGAGTAGAGCCGGAGCCTGAAAACACCAGCGCGTACGCGCGCGGCCATCAGATCTACCGGTCGCTCTACCCTGCCCTGAAACCGATTTACGACGCCTCGTAAATCATTCGACGATGGCCAGCAGGTCCTTCGCCTCCACCTGCTGGCCCGGGTAGCTGAGCAGTTTTGTCACTTTACCGGCGACGGGCGTATAAACGGTGCTCTGCATCTTCATCGCCTCGATGACGAGCAACTTGTCGCCCTTGCGCAACGTCTCCCCTTCCTTCGCCGCCACACTGATCACCACACCCGGCAAAGGCGCTCCCACTTCGGAGGGCTTCGCGGGGTCCGCTTTGCGCCGGGCCGCCTCATTCGACTGTACGGCGCGGTCCCGCACATCTACTTCACGCGGACGGCCATTCAGTTCAAAGAAGACCGTTCGCGTGCCGTCTTCATGCGGATCGCTGACCGCGAGGAACTTCACGACCAGCGTCTTCCCTTCCTCGATGTCGATCGCGACCTCTTCGCCTTTGTCCATTCCGTAGAAGAACTGAGGCGTCGGAAGCACATCGACGTCGCCGTAGGTCCCCTTTGCGCGCGCGAACTTCAGGAAGACATCGGGGTACATCAGGTAGCTCAGGACCTCATCCTCCGAAGGCTCGCGTCCGATCTCGCCGGCGACCTTCTCGCGGACGGCCGCAAAATCAGCGGGCTTCAGATGCTCGCCCGGCCTGCCAGGACGTCCCGACTTGCCTTTCAACACGACTTGCCGGATGCGTTCCGGCCATCCGCCTTCCGGCTCGCCGAGCGAACCCTCGAACATGTCGACCACGGAATTCGGCACCGAGACGTTGTGATCGGGCGGCAGACTGGCGAACTGCCCGATCGTCATGTCATGGCTGACGAGAAAGATCGCCAGGTCCCCCACGACTTTGCTCGAAGGCGTGACCTTCACGATGTCGCCGAAGGCCATGTTGACGTCGCGGTACATGCGCGCAATCTCAGGCCACCGTTCGCCCAGGCCCATCGATTCGGCCTGCTCTTTCAGATTCGTGAACTGGCCCCCCGGCATCTCGTGCAGGTAGACTTCGGCGGTGCCGCTCTTCGGGCCGGTATCGAACGGCGCGTACCATGTACGAACGGCTTCCCAGTAATCCGCGCATTGGTTCAGGGCGTCCATGTCGAGACCCGTGTCGCGCGGCGTATTCGCCAGGGCTGCCACGATCGAGTTCAGGTTCGGCTGACTCGTCTGGCCACTCATCGACGCGATAGCAGCGTCCGACACGTGAACCCCGGCGTCGGCCGCTTTCAGCACCGACGCGGCATTGATGCCGCTGGTATCGTGCGTGTGGAAATGGATCGGAATTCCGACCTCTTCGCGCAGCGCCCGCACCAGCACCTCGGCGGCGTAGGGACGAAGAAGGCCCGCCATGTCCTTGATCCCGAGAAT
>DASZUZ010000145.1:0-2518 GCA_035547415.1 Bryobacteraceae bacterium
CGGGCGCCTTCTTCAACCTCTTCAAATGATTCCGGCAGTACGCCATCGAAAGAGACTCCGAAGGCTCAGATCATCCAGGGCGACCCGGATACTCGCCCCGGCAAGCCTGTTGCGGACGCGCCCATGAAGCCCGTTGCGCGAGAGTCGGACGATCCGGGTCCACCGGTCCTGCGGCGCGGAGCGCCACCGCGTATCGACCGAACGCCTCCAGCCGGTTCCGAGCAGGCCGAGGTCGCCAGCGTGCGTCCCAGCGTGAAGGCCGAAGACGCGAATGGCGTCACGCGTCTGCCACCGCCGCCCGTCGTTGGTCCGGCGCCATCGGCCGCCGCCCCGAACTCCGTTGGCGCAATGGCGGGGCCGAGGAGCGGGGACCAGGTGATTCAGGGCGCGCGGGATGCCGCGTGGCAGTTCACGGAAACGCTGCCGAACTATGTCGTGAAGCAGTTCACGACCCGCTATCAGACGGATGCGGCGCACGGGAACCGCACGTCCTGGCAGGCGTTGGATCAGGTCACCGCAGATGTTATCTGCGAGAACGGCAAGGAATCCTATAAGAACATTCTGATCAACGGAAAGGCGCCGAAGGACGCCGTTGAGAAGACCGGCTCCTGGTCAACGGGGGAATTCGCGACGATTCTGCAGGGTATTCTGGCGCCCCAGACGGACGCGGACTTCCACAACAAACGCTCCACCAGCATCGTCAACCGGCCGGCCATCCGCTACGACTATTCCGTGGAGCAACCGAACTCGGCATGGCATGTCTATGCATCCGCGGAGTCTTACGTGCCCGGCTACACGGGCTCGATCTGGATCGATAAGGAAAATTTCCGTGTGCTGCGCATCGAGATGTCGGCCGTCAACATGCCTCGTTCATTCCCGCTCGATGCGGTCGAATCCGCCGTCGATTACGATTACGTGCTGATCGGGGACCAGAAGTACCTGCTGCCGGTGCATTCGGAAGCGCTGAGCTGTGTTCGCGGGACCAGCGAATGCACGCGCAACGTGATTGAATTCCGCAACTACCGAAAGTTCGGAGCGGACACCAGCATCACGTTCGATAAGGAGTAACAGACTCCGCCGTGAGTTCATCCAGGTTCGAAGATCCGATCCATCGCGCGGGGAGCAAGATCAGAAACTGAACCTGCCCTGCAGTTCCACTACGCGTCCGGCGAGGCCTGTGATCGCGCGGCCGAAGGTCGGGTCTTCGACGTGCGTGTTCGAATCGCCGAAGTTGAACGGGGCCAGATTCAGCTTGTTGAACGCATTGAAGAGATTTACCCGAATGTCCAGAAGGGTATTTTCGCCGAGACGGTGCACATTGCCAAAGCGAAACTGCTTTACCAGACTGAAATCGGTGTCAAAGTAATTCGCGCCCCGGAACACATTCCGGCCGATACCGGGAGGGCCGGGCGTGGAGATGTTGAAGTACTTCAATCCCCCGCCAGGAAAGTCTCCGTTCGGAGTGAGAAAAATATCGTTGCTGTGGTCTGTCAGCGCGCCACCGTAGTAAGCTACCGGGCGCGTCGGCGACAAACTCGGGCCGCCGGGTGTGCTGACCGATTGTCCGGTGACAGGCGTCCACGGAAAACCGGTATGCGCAGTCAGGATGGTATTGATCTGAAATCCGCCTAGCAGAGTCTTGCGGAGCCGGGAACCCGACCTTCCGAATGGCAGTTCGTAAAGGGCCGAGAGATTGAAGCTTTGCCGGACATCGAAGTCTGAAGCCCCGCGCTCCAATTGCAAGTTCTGCGGGTATGTCTGGTTCGTGACGAAACCCGGTCCCTCGTAAGAGGACTCGTCGATGCTGTGCGACCACCGGTAATTGGCCTGAATCTGAATGCCGCTCGCGAGGGATCGGGAAAGCGTCAGCAGCAGTGCGTTGTAATTCGAGTTCACGTCCGGCTGAATGAAATACACCGGACCAAAACTCGGATTGTTCGGATACAGGTAATTCTGATTGACGATCCGAATGAGTTTATGGCCGGTACTACCCTGATAACCCGCCGTTGCGATGAACCTTTGCGGCAACTGGATACTCGTCTCCAGCGAATAAACGAAGGAGTAAGGCGTCGAGAGATCCCGCGGTGTTCCCCAGACTTCGACAGCCGCCTGCCCGCCGCTCGAGGGATTGGGAGCCAGCGTGACCGGACTCACACCGGTGGCGAGGACCGGGTTTCGGGGATAACTGAACGGCGTCGTGTCCGCCCCGAGGGCGTAAAGAATCTGGCCGCCTGCTAAGGGACTGGATGCGGTTCCGCAACAGATACCGTATCGGGCGAGGAACGGCGGGTTTCCACGAGAGTTGTCGAAAAGGGCATCGGGGACACGATTGTAGAACAGGCCGAATCCGCCGCGAACGACCGTATGTTTTTGCCACGAAGAAGGATTCCATGCGAATCCGACACGCGGTCCGAAATTCAGGCGACCGGCGTTGTAGAGCGAATCGACAACCGCCAGCCGCGAATCCGCAAGTCCGCCCGTCCCAAAGATCAGATTCGTCAACCTCCCGCGTGTCTCC
>DASZUZ010000146.1:0-4522 GCA_035547415.1 Bryobacteraceae bacterium
CGCGCACCGGAATGGCGCGGAGATCGGCGAGATTCTGAATCTGGCGCTCCGGATATTGCACCGTCAGCATATAGTCATTGCCCGTTTTCGGGTCAATCCAGAAACTCGGAGCGATCATCGCGTTCGAGGTCAGCGCGGTGATGATGTTTCCGACCACTTCCTTCTGAGTCAGGCCCATTTCTTTGGCGCGCATGCGGTCCACGTCGAGTTGAAGCGCGGGATAGTCGAGATCCTGGGGGATATAGATGTCGGCGACGCCCTTCACCTTGCCGATCTCACCGGCCAGTTGCAGCGCCGTGGAATAGCTTGCCTGCATGTTCGACCCGGATACCTGCACGTCGATGGGAGCGGGCATGCCGAGGCTGAGAACGGCGTCGACCAGACCGCCGGACTGGAAGAACGAGGTGACTTCCGGCATCTCTTCCGCGAGCTTCTGGCGGACGCGAGCCATGTATTCGTAGCTGCTGACCTTGTGATCTTCTTTCAGGCTCACCTGCACGGAAGCGGTGTGCATGCCCGAGTTGCTTGTATAGATCGCGGAGAAATCGGGCGTGGAACCGATATTCGAAACAATCATGCCGAGATCTTCCGGCTGAACGACGCGGCGAACCAGCGCCTCGATTCTGGAGATCTCCTGTTCCGTAATGCCGATGCGGGTTCCCGAGGGAAGCTTCACGTTCATCATGAACTGCCCGGGATCGGTCCGCGGGAAGAATGAGAAATCCAGCAGCGGGAACATGAAAAGGCTCAGAACGATGATTCCCGTCAGCAGCACGAGAACTCCGACGGGCCGTTTCAGAACGATCGAGATGACGCGGTCGTAGAGATCGAGAAACTTCTCGAATTTCGGATTGAACCAGGCGTTGAAACGATCGAGGAGGGACCGGCGTTTCTTCTTCGGAGCGTGAAGCGCGTTCGGCTCGTGCGACTCCGCGTGAGCGTGCTCGCCGCCGTGCGCGGAGCGGATGAATCGCGAACAGAAGAGGGGCACGACGCTCATCGCGACGACATACGACGCAAGCAGTGAGAGGACAACCGCGAGAGCGAGAGCGGAAAAGAGGAACTTACTGACGCCGTAAAGAAGCGTTACCGGGAAGAACACCACGATGGTGGTGAGCGTGGAGGCCAGAACGGGAAGCGCCACCTCCTGCCCGCCTTTCTCGGCGGCGACCTCAGCCGATTCGCCCAGTTCGAGATGCCGGTATATGTTTTCGAGCACGACGACGGAGTTGTCGATGAGCCGCGAGAAGGCGAGCGCGAGCCCCCCCAGCACCATGCTGTTGATCGAACTGCCCCCGAGAGACAGCGCGATGAAAGCCGCGAGCGCGGAGAGCGGAATCGAGAAGAAGACCGCCACCGTGGCTCGCATGCTTCCGAGAAAGACCAGAATCATGACGGAAGTCAGGAACAAGCCGATGGCGCCTTCGTGGAGCAGCGTCTCGATGGCCGTCTTCACGAAGACGGACTGATCGAAAACCACTCTCGTCATCAGTTGTTTCGGCACGTCGAACAGCTTCGTGAGCGCGGTCCGCACGCCGTCCACAACGGCGATCGTGTTGGTATCGCCACCCTGCTTCAGGACCGGGAGATATACGGAGCGCTGTCCATCGACGCGGACCAGATTCGTCTGAATCTGCTGCGCGTCCTTCGCGACGCCGATATTCGCCACTGTGACGGGCACGGTCCCGATGGTCTTCAGCGGCAGCTGATTGATCTCTCCGACGGTGCGCAGCTGGCTGTTCGTATAGATGTTGTAGTCGAGAAGACCGAGCTGGACGTCGCCGGCGGGAAGGATGAGATTGGCGTTGTTGAGCGCGCGCACCGTGTCCATCAGACTCAACTGATGGGCTTCGAGCTTGTACGGGTCGGTATACACCATGATCTGGCGATATCTGCCGCCAAACGGCTGGGGAACCGAAGCGCCCGGGACGCTCGCAATCTGGTTTCGCACCTGGAACTGCGCGAGATCGCGAAGCTGGGTTTCATTCAGCCCTTCCCCCTTGAAGGTGACCAGACAAACGGGAAGGCTCGAGGCGTCGAACTTGAGAACGACCGGAGGCAACGTGCCCGGAGGGAGCCGTCTCAACTGAGCCATCGCGAGGTTGGAGATCGTAGTAACGGCTGAATCCGGGTTGGTGCCGGGCTGAAAGTAAACCTTGATGACGCTCACGCCCGGAAGCGAGCGCGATTCGATGTGTTCTATACCGGCGCCTAAAGTAAAGAAGCGTTCGAACCGGCTGGTAATGTCGGTTTCGATCTGTTCCGGCGGCATGCCCGAATAGAACGTCGCTACAACCACCACCGGGATGTTCATGGCCGGAAACATATCCACCGGCATGCGGACCAGGCTGGTGACGCCGACAACGGCGATCACAAGACAAATCACGACGATGAAATAGGGATTCCGGATCGCAAATCGTGACATGAGTCGTTCGCGGTTATTTCTCGGCTGTCAGCTCAGTCACTTTGGGCCTGACTTCCTGGCCAGCCTGCAGCCCTGCCCGATTGCCGATCACGACCATTTCGCCGTCCTGAAGACCGGAACGGATTTCGATGCGATTTGCGGTTTCCATACCAACGGCAACCTTCCTCGCTTCGAGACGATTCTGCGGCGTGACGACCATGACCGCGCCGGAGGCGGGCCCGGGCTTACCGGCTCCCTCAGCATCCGACGCAAGATCGACGGCTGTAACCGGAACCGCCAGCGCGTTGTTCGCCTGGTTCAGGGTCAGATCCACCTCGGCGTACATTCCGGGAATCAGCACGAGCTTCGGATTGGGAACGTCGACCTCGGTGTCCATGGTGCGGGTCGCGAGCGAAAGCTTATCGGCGAAACGCGCTACTTTCCCCGGGAAGGTACGGTTCAGCGTCGGGACACGGACATCCACCTGCTGCCCGATATGCACGGTGGGCACGGCGGATTCGGGTACCGGCAGAATCAGACGGAGCAGATTGTTCTGCGACAGCCGGACCACGGGCATGGCCTGGGTCTGCGACGCAGTGCCGGCCTGGATCATCGACCCGGTGTTGGCATACCGCTTCGTAATCACGCCGTCGAACGGCGCCGTGACGCGCGTGTATTCGTACAGCGTCTGGATTTTATCCATCTCAGCCTTCGAAACGCTGACCTGCTCCTGCGCGGCGGCCAGGTTGGATTTGGCCGCGCTGACCTGCGCCGCAGCGGAGGTTTCTTTCGCCTGCGCGTCATCGACGTCCTGCTGGGCGACCAGGCCGGGGCGCGTCTTCATCACGTTATCGAGGCGCTGAAACGAGAGATGCGCGATGTCATAACCGGACTGCGCCCGGTTGATCTCGTCCCGAGCCTGCGCCACCTGCGCCTGGCTTCTCTGCAGGGAGGCTTTCGCCCGGTTGAGTTCGTCCGCCATTTCGGGGATTTCCAGAGTGGCGAGAAGCTGTCCCTGCCGCACGCGGTCGCCAATGTCAACGTTGATCTGCTTGATGTAGCCCGCGACCTTCGCCATCACATCGATTTCCTGGTACGGATTGAACTCCGCCGTCAGAACAAGGGTGTGCGACAGGTTCTGCAGGGTCGCTTTCGCGACCGCGACCGTCGGCGCTTCCTGAGGGCTTACGTCGGGCGCTTTTGCGCTCGTCGCGGTTCCACAGCCGCTGGATACCAGGGCGACCGCCAGCGGCACGACGCCTGTGATTGGAAACAGCCAGGTATGGGAGCGCATTCTCACAACTGGGGACGGCTGGAATTGCCGCCGATGAACTCGACAAGTCTCTGGTGTAGTGACGTTCGGGAAAGGCACATTTCGTCCGGAAGGCCAAGCATTCCATTCCAGGTTAACGAATCCGGCGGGGACAGCCCATACCAACTACTCGGTATTTTTGAATCTATTCGCCCCGATAGCGCCGCGCCGCGGCGAGCGAGGCATGGACGTTATGATGGCCTCCATGTCCAGTCAAAGTCCCGCCACCCTGACGATCCTGCTGATTGTATCCGATTCCGTTATTCGTTCCGTATTGCGGGACATGCTGGACAGCGCGGGATATCTGGTCATCACGGCCCGGGATGTGGGAGACGCCGTCGACAGAATGAAAGAGTGCCGGCCCGATTTACTGGTGATACGCCCGCAGATCTCGAGCATGCCTGGCCATGATGCCGCTGTTTATCTGCGTACGAAGATTCCGGGAATTCCGGTTCTGATCGTCGGCGGGCTGCCGGATGACGACCGGATCCTGAACCGGGAGACGGCCGAACGATTCGAGATATTCCCCAAGCCGTTTCAGTCGTCGGAATTACTGGAAAAAGTGAAGGAAGTGCTGGCTCCGCGCAGTTCTCCCGTAGCGGGCGACTAATCTCGGGCGCGCGGGCCGCGGCGGGGCAGAAGCCAGGCACAAGCCGGCTTCGGCCCGTCTCAAAGTCATTTTCGTTGGAGCTCCCCTGCATTTTGACCGTTCACAGTAACGGGCTCCTTGGTCTCGAGTATGGAGCGCCCCGGCCGCTATTCTCGATTGCGCCTATCGCCACATCGTTTTTACCGGTTCGCGAACG
>DASZUZ010000147.1:0-2534 GCA_035547415.1 Bryobacteraceae bacterium
AAGGGACCCATGAGATTCCAGCCGGAGTATTCGGTGGGAAAAACCCAATAGATCTTTCCGTTCGGCGTCAGGGATTGAACCGTCGCGAGAATGCTCACGGCGAACCCGAACCAGATCAGGCAGCGAAAAAAGATGCCCCGGACCCGCTTATCGCCAAACGTATTCAGACCAACGAAGAATGCAGCGGCATTGGCGGTCCAGTACAGTATCGAGATCCACGTTCGCCATGGATAAACCGTTATGCCAAATACCATCTGGAGCACGGCCCAGAGAATAATGCCGCATAGCGGAATCAGCGCGATATCCACGCGGATCCGCTGGCGGCGGATCACGCAGGACAGGAGCCACGACGCCGCCAGCAGGCACAGTGAGACCTCGCGGATGCTCGTGACCCATTTCGCGGGGTAAAACATCACCGCCACGGTCGCGACAATCGTGACGAAAAGAATGACCGCTGATGTCACGATCATCGAATCATCCGGGTTTCGATACGGCGCAGCAATATGACGCCCTCCGCTCGGGTACTGCCAACGGGACGATGATATTTCAACCCGAGCCGGATCGCTTCCGCGCCATCGGATGTAAACGGGAGGGACTGCTGTAGCGAGTTACGCCCCGCCATCAAAGGAATCGAAGCCACGGGCGCATCGCGGTCCGGCCGCCGCAGTTCCCATTGCAGACCTTCGAGATGGCCGTCGGCTGGCGCCGCATATTCGTAGTCAACCGCGTAGCGTCCTGGCGATGGAACGGGAAACGTTTGCGTCAGCAGCACGCAATCCTCGGGCTCCGATCCGTCAAGCCGGATGGAGAGTCCTTTCGGGTCCGCATCGACGGACACTCCCTCCACGGCGGGAACGCGCCAATCGAGGCCGCGGCCCGTGACTGGCGTCCTGAACTCCCCATTGGTGACGAGCTTCCCTTTTCCGGCATCGAGCGGCGCGAACGGAAGCAACCTGCGCGAACACAAGATATTCCACACGGAAAGCGAGGCCTGCGGATCGGTTTGCAGCTCGCTGTCGCAGAAGCCGACGAGAACCGGGACATCGTCTTCCTTTGCCAGCGCCGCCGCTCGCGGCGCGATTCCAGCCGCCGCTTCCCGATGGCCGTTGGCCAGCAGAAACGAGGTGTACTGAACGAATGTTTCCCGGCGTTCCGGTATGTGCTTCCGGATGATTCGCGCATCGTCGGTCACATCCCACATCAACCGGAACAGAGGCGTAAGATCGCCGTGACTCATGGGAAACGCCCGGTCTGCCCACGTCCAGAAATGTGAATAGTCGCTCCTTCTGAAGTAATAATTCAGTAAAGCCCAACGCGGATCGAACTGCCGGTCCAGTTGCGCGGAATGTAATAAATATTTCTCCGCTGACCCGTAATCCCCTTCCACCTCCGCGCGAAAACCCAGACGAATCCAGTATTTCGATTCGAGTGGACTAAGTCGCGCGGCGGTGATGAGCTGAGAGTCGGGATTGATACCGAGACCCTCCATGTGTTCGGCGAGAAGCGCACGATAGCCCGCATTCGCAGGGATCAGGGCGACGGCGGCGCGTAACGAATCCAGCGTATTTTCGCGATACAGAGCGTCTCCAACCGCAAAACGTATCGACCAATAACTTGCGAAAAAGAGTACCAGAGACGCGGACAAACACGCTATGTTCTGGATTAAAGTGTTGATAGATTTGCCCGTCGGGCTTGCGTGGCCAGACAATATAGCCCATCATAAACGAATGAAGGTTCAGGGAGGAAACTTGAAATCCATTACTAATACCGCTTCCGGCCTGTCTCTCCTGGTTATTGGCGCAGCATCGATCGCTCTCGCCAGCTCACCACCGATCGGGATGGCATCGGCTACTGGCGGTTTGACGCTTGATAATTCAAAAGTATCGGGGAACGCAACGCTTTTCGACGGTTCGACTGTACAGACTTCGGGATACTCGCGTATTCAATTGAAGAACGGAACGCGGATGGACTTGGCGGCCGGCTCGAAGGCCCGCGTTTTTGCAGACCACGCGGCGCTCGAGAGCGGCATGAGCGAAATTCAGGGCGGATCGCATTTTGAGATCAGCGCGCGCACGCTGAAGATCCGGCCTTCGAACTCCGAATCGATTGCTCGCGTCAAGATGAATGGCGACAGGGGTGTTCTGGTGACGGCCCTGAATGCTCCGGTTGAGGTTTTGAACAAAGAGGGTCTGCTGGTCGCGCGAGTGACCCCGGGACTTCCCCTTTCCTTCCTCCCCCAGGCTGCGGCGGCAGGCGCCTTCGACAATACGGGCTGTGTTCTCCAGAAGTCGGGCTCGGCGGTTTTCGTCGATGAAACCGGGAATCAGATTTTTGAGTTGCGTGGAGCGGATCTTCGGCGGGCGATCGGCAATATGGTCCATGTAACCGGGACCACGGATACGGCCGCTACTCCCGCCGGCGGAGCTTCGCAGGTTATCAACGTTGCAAACGCCACGGTGACCCGGAGAGGCGGCTGCTCGGCTCTGGCAAGCAAAGTTGGAGCCACAACGACAGCGGCCGGGCTTGGCGCGGCA
>DASZUZ010000148.1:0-1800 GCA_035547415.1 Bryobacteraceae bacterium
GACGTGCCGGTCGGCTTTCTCCTCAGCGGTGGCGTAGACTCGACCGCCGTGCTGGGCTTCGCCGCCGCCAAAGCGCAACGGCCGCTCAGCAGCTTCACTCTCGGATTCAAGGCTCACGGCATCACCGATGAAAGACCTTACGCCCGGCTCGCGGCGAAGACATACGGCGTCCAGCACCATGAGCTGACGATTACCGCGGACGAGTTTCGCGATTTCATGCCGGACTACGTCTGGCACATGGAAGAGCCTGTCTGTGAACCTCCCGCCATTGCCCTTTACTACGTCTCCCGGCTCGCGAAGGACAGCGTCAAGGTTCTGCTCTCCGGAGAAGGCGGCGACGAGGCGTTTGCGGGCTATCAAAACTACCGGAGCGTGCTGTGGCTGGAGCGCCTGAAACGCGCGCTCGGGCCACTCCGGAACAGCGCATTCACAGTGCTATCCGACCTGAACCGTATCCTGGTCTCGGAAAAGCTCGCAAAGTACGGCCCGCTCGTGGGTGTTCCCTTCGACCAGTATTATTACGGCCGCACCTCGTCGCCGTTATGCCTCTTCAACAGCAGCCGCCGAGACGACATCTATACGAAAGAACTGGCGCGCCGGAGCGATAAACAGCAGTCGCTTCGCGTCATGCGGGAATGTCTCGATCGGGTGGCGAAATGCGACACCCTCAGCAGGATGCTCTATCTCGATACCAGAATGTGGCTGACCGACGATCTCCTTCTCAAGGCCGACAAGATGACGATGGCGAATTCGGTCGAGCTTCGCGTGCCGCTGCTCGACCACCGGCTCCTCGAATTCGCGGCGTCTCTGCCCTCGGAATTTAAGGTTCACGGCTTTACAACGAAATACATCGCCAAGAAGGTTCTGGAGAAAAGGGTTCCCGACGCGATCCTCAACCGAAGAAAAACCGGATTCCCGGTCCCGTATGCTTCCTGGCTGCGAAATGAGATGAAGGACTGGCTGTTCGATCTTTTGCTGGATTCTCAAACGATCGGAAGAGGTTATTTCGAACGAAAAGGGCTTGAGGACCTGCTGCGGGAGAGCGTCAGCACAGGGTGGTACTCGAAGGAGCTGTTCTCTCTCGCGACGCTCGAACTCTGGCACCGGGCGTTTCTTCCGACGTCAGCCGGACGAGGCGCTTCCGCCGGAAGCGCTGTCCCCAGTCCGGTCGTGCTGGGAAGCAACTGATTCGACCCGCGGAGACCCGATGGCTGTCGCTGGCGCATTGCAACGAGCACAGAAGATCGTAGCGGGCCGGTTTCACCGGAAACTGGCGATCCGGAGCTTACGCCGCCCGATCGTCACGTTCACGTTCGACGATTTCCCGCGCTCCGCCGTGACCACAGGCGCGACAGTGCTGAACGAGTTTGGAGCGCGCGGAACTTACTTCGCCGCCCTCGGATTGATGGGAAAGACAACGCCCGTCGGCGATATGTTTCTGCGGCCTGATCTCGATGCGGTGCTGAACGCCGGACACGAACTTGCGTGCCACACCTACGATCACGTTCTGTGCTCTCAGATCAGCGTGGACGAACTGCTCAGGAATTGTGAACGGAACCGCGAGCGGATGGCGGAGTTGCTGGGCGGTTATCGTCCGGTCAACTTTTCGTTCCCGGAGGGAGTTGTCACCCCGCTGGCGAAGAAGCGACTCGGTTCCGTCTACAAGACCTGTCGGACCATCGAGCCAGGCATCAACACGGACCCGATCGACCTGGGTTTTCTCCGCGCTTATCGGGTGTATTCGAGTTCCCGCATCGATGCGCTGAAACGAGTCATCCAGGCGAACCAGCGCAACAAGGG
>DASZUZ010000149.1:0-3006 GCA_035547415.1 Bryobacteraceae bacterium
CGCGAGCACGGGCCACCCGGTCCAGACGGAATCGGGCGTCCTCTACCTCCGCAAGCCGGGCCGCATGCGATGGGAGTACGCGTCTCCCGCCGGCAAAGTCTTCCTTTCGGACGGCAAAGAGGTTTACCTCTACAATCCCGACGATCGCCGGGCCACCAAATCGAAATTGAAGGAATCCGAGGACATGCGCGCGCCTCTCGCCTTCCTTCTGGGCAAACTCGACTTCTCGCGTGAATTCAAATCGTTCAAAACCATCGCGGAAGGCGCGGACACCTGGATCATCGCGGAACCCAAATCCCCCAATCTCGCCTACACGCGCGTCGAATTTCTCGCCGCGCCGGACGGAACCATTCGCCGCGTCCGCGTGACCGGCCAGGACCGCTCCAGACTCGAGTTCGTATTCACCCACGAACAACTGAATGCTCCCGTGACCCCGGCGCTGTTCACATTCCGGGTCCCGCCCGGCGTCGAAGTCGTGGAGGCAGAGCAGTAATGTCGGATTTCGTTCTGAAATACGCGGACACGCGCGGCGAGGTCCACAACCAGGTCGCGCAGGGATCCTCCGAACAGGAGGTCCGCGAACGCTACACTCGCCAGGGTTTTCTCGTCTACTCCGTCAAACCGAAGCAGGCCGGACTCAGCCTCTCCGGGGAGATCGGCATTCCCGGCCGCCGCAAAAAACTCAATCTTGAAAAGTTCCTCATCTTCAACCAGCAGTTCGTCACGCTGGTCCGCGCCGGCCTCCCGATTCTCAAGTCCCTCGATCTTCTCGCCGAACGCCTCACCGACGCGAAACTGACCCCGTACATCAACGCCGTGCGTGACGATGTCCGCAAAGGCGTGCTGCTGTCCGACGCCTTCCGCGCCCAGGGCATCTTCCCCAAGATTTACGTCACCTCCATCATGGCGGGCGAAAAATCCGGCAGCCTGGTGGAAGTTCTCGAACGCTACATCTCTTACCAGAAGCTCGCCCTGGCCGTTCGCAAGAAGGTGCTGGTCTCGCTGATGTACCCGAGTGTTCTCATCCTGCTCGTCATCCTGCTGATGGTCTTCCTCGTGACCTACGTGGTCCCGAGTTTCGCGACCCTCTACAGCAGCATGTCCGCCAAGCTGCCCACCATCACGATCTACCTGATCGCAGTCGGGACCACTGCCCGCAACTACGTGCTGCTCAGCGCGGCCGGCGTCTTCGGACTCATCGGCCTGTTCGTGTGGTGGTCGCGTAAGGAATCGGCGCAGGAAAAGATCGACCGCGTGAAGGTCAAAGTTCCGCTCTTCGGCGACATCTGGATCAAATATCAGGTGGCCCAATTTTCGCGCGTACTTGGAACGCTGCTCACGGGCGGCATCCCGCTCGTCCAGGGCCTCGAAACCGCCGCGGACTCGCTCGGCACCCCGCTGCTGCGCAAGACTCTCGATAAAGCCGGGAAGATGGTCCGTGAAGGTCAGTCGCTCTCATCCTCCCTGGCGGCCACGCAAATCTTTCCGGAACTCTCGGTCGACATGATCGAGGTCGGCGAGTCCACGGGCGCTCTCCCCGCCATGCTCACCAGCGTCGCCGAATTTTACGAAGAAGACGTCAATACGAAAATGACGGCGGCGCTCTCGCTCATCGAACCGGCCATCATGATCTTCATGGGCATGTTCGTGGCGTTTGTGCTGATCGCGCTTTATCTGCCGATCTTCTCGCTCGCCGACACCATTCGCTGAAGCGGTTGGGGTGAGGGCCGCTGCTATGATAAACGTTCACCCGATGAGTCAAAAGACTCCGGTTACAGTCGCGTACGGCGCCGCGCTCGACCAGAAAGCCTTTGGCGCCGGTTACGACATCGTCAAAACGGAGAGCCTGCGTAACTTCAATGGCAAGCAAGGATTCACGCTCGCGCAAGGTCAGTAAACCACCCGCGCGCCCGCTGGTCTCCGTCATCATGGGCAGTAAATCGGATTGGGAGACCATGCGCGCGGCGGACGAGGTCCTGACCGATTTCGGTGTGCCCCACGAATGCCGGATTATCTCCGCGCATCGCACGCCCGAACTGATGGCGGAGTTCGCTTCATCGGCGCAGGGGCGGGGGATTGAGGTCATCATCGCGGGCGCGGGCGGAGCGGCTCATCTGCCCGGCATGACGGCGGCTCACACCACGCTGCCCGTGCTCGGCGTGCCTGTCGAGAGCAAAGCGATGAAGGGGCTCGATTCGCTGCTTTCCATTGTTCAGATGCCGGGCGGGGTTCCGGTCGCAACACTGGCGATCGGAACCGCCGGTGCTAAAAATGCTGGACTGCTTGCCGTGTCGATCCTGGCCAACAAGCGCGCTCCTCTGCGCAAGAAGCTGAACGACTTTCGCGAGCAACAGAAGCGAAAGGTCCTTCAGGATACTCTTTCGTGACGTCGATTCTTCCCGGCGCAACCATCGGCGTACTCGGCAGCGGTCAGTTAGGCCGCATGTTCGCGATCGCGGCGCGCCGCATGGGTTACCGCGTCCATACTTTATCGCCCGACCGCGACACGCCGACCGGACAAATCGCGGACATCGAGATCGACGCGCCCTATGAAGACCTCGACGCGGTGCGGTCATTCGCCTCCGCCGTCGACGTCGTAACGTTCGAGTTCGAAAACGTGCCGGCCGCCACCGCCGAGGCCGCCGCGGAATGCGCGCTCGTCCGTCCGGCGGGCGATGTCCTGCACGTCACGCAGCACCGCCTGCGCGAAAAAACGTTTCTCAGCAAGCACGGGTTTCCCGTCACCCGGTTTGAAGCCATCCGGTCGCCGGAGGACCTTCATCGGGCCATGCTCGATCTCGGCGGCGGCATCCTGAAGACCGCCGGTTTCGGCTATGACGGCAAAGGCCAACACCGGGTCCGCTCACTCGCCGACGCTCAAGCGGGGTGGGACGCGATGGGCCGCCAGGAAGCGGTGCTCGAAGCGCTCGTCGATTTCGAAGCCGAACTCTCTGTTGTCGGTGTCCGAAGCGAAACCGGTGACTGCGCCTTCTTCGAGCCGAGCGC